>CAZOXG010000018.1:0-20004 GCA_964583845.1 uncultured Candidatus Saccharibacteria bacterium | reverse complement strand
TTGTGCCGAGACCCAGGCTCGAACTGGGGACCCTTCCCTCTTCAGGGGAATGCTCTACCAACTGAGCTATCTCGGCATCCAAAATAAGGACCACAGTAGTCTAACCTTTTTATGCCTTTTTTTCAAGTAATTATTTACTTCTTCCTCTTTATCTCTAACTAGTCTGGAAATAGAATAAGACCAGATTATCCAACCACGTTCAATTCCACGTAAAACTGACTACCGTGGCCACGGCCGGCCGATTCGGCCCAAATACGGCCTCTGTGAGTGTCTACAATCTTCTTCACGATGTACAAACCATATCCGGTGCTGTTTGTATTGACTTTGAGGGATTCCTCGCCCTTGCCACCTTCCGTAAACAGCTTGGCTTTATCGCTTTCCGAAAGACCAATACCGCTGTCAGAAACTTCAAAAATAGCTTTGGAACCATCGTTGCTTTTCTTCAATGTCACCTTGATCTTTCCGGACGGAGTATAGCGCAGCGAGTTGTCGATCAGGTTCTTAAACACCTGGGTTATTTGAGTTTCATCAACCATGACATTGATAGACTTATCGGTAATTTCCGGCTCAAACTGCAGGCCTTTGCTGTTCATCTCTTCGGTAAACAAACCGCAGACTTTTTTCACCAAATCATTCAGGACCACATTTTTGAAATTGTATTGAGTCGTACCAGTCTTCAAATTCGAAGCTCCGAGAATATCCTGGATCATCGCCACCGCATTATTATCAGAGGCCAAACCGGTCTTAGCCATATCGGTAATCACCGGCGTCACCTCACCGAAATCCCCCTCCAAAATTCCAGAGAAAATCATCTTGCTCTTCGTAAAGAAACCTTTGAGCTGATGGGAAATGAAGTGGATGAGTGATTCCTGATTCCTGTTCGCGATTTCCAAAGACTCCCGCAATGCTACTTCCTTCTTCACGCTTCGCACCACCATAAGACCTATTCCGGCGGACAAGGCCAAAGCTATTGCATTCAACGTTATAGAGGACAGGGGCATGTTATCCATATACAAGAACTGCGAACCAATCAAAATCACCAACGCCCATACTAGTGCCTGTGCTCCTATGAGTTTAATATCAAATGCTTTGAATCTTACAATCACAAATGAAAGTAAAGCCAAGAAGACAGGCATAGCAAAAAGACTATACATTTCTATTTTATAACTATCGACAACAGAAAGAATACTATTATTCATTAAATAATCCGTTAGGAAGTTTGAGACAAAAAATAGGAAAAGAAATAAGAATGACCCAGCAGAAATTAATCCTATTTGTTTCTTTGATGATATGGTAGCTTTTTTTAATTTCAACACTATCAATATTGCATACCACACAAGCAATAAACCATAAAGAGGTACGGCGTAACCGTTATATAATAGGTTATTAATAGGCATACAGCTAGGAATGTCAAAGTGGCTAATATTTAGTGTTGTTGGTACAAGAATGAATATAGGCAACAGTAATATAAACCAAACCATCTTATTCCAAAAAGAGATATCTTTATCATCAGCAAAGACCTTAACTAAATATATATTCAAAATAAACAATAAAGCTTCGAGTATTACAATTATTGACCAAAAAAACATATACATCTCGCTGTTTGTGCTGGTCCACAATACAATATCTATAGTGGACCAAAGGGCAAAAATCATTGATATCATAAACACCAATTTTCCAGCCAATTTCCTGTTTTTAGAAATAACCAATATACCAATCATTAAAGCGGCTACGGCTGCTGGGATATGTGAATAATAGACCATAGAGACTGGTACAGAATTTTGTATCATCTCATAACAATTTTGAATATTTGAAATAAAATTAAACACCATAAATTATATTCGGATTAATTTTCTGCATTTCGGAGAGCCACAGTGGCACTCGAATGAGATAACTGTTTTTTTCATCAACGCTTCAACGTCTATAGTAAACTCTTCACCTATGCTTATATCTCTTTTCGCAATGTAATTACCATCTTCATCAGAGTATGAATTTGGCTCACAATTATGATTGAAAAAATAGGCCATATTCAGACGATTAATGTTTTGCGGAGCATAAATACCCTCATCAGCTTTATAACAAAAATCTACTAATTTTCTTTTGGTAATAGGATCTATAGTTTCGAATTCATCCCAAGTAATTAATCGACTTTCATCCCAAGCCCCTTTATCTATAATCACCTCGTTTTGATGGAAATCCTTCAAAGCAAAAAGACCAACTTGACCTGGAACTACTTTAGAAGGTTTCAATTCAACTACTGCTTTTGGATAATTCATTTTAAAAAATAATTATTTTTATCTTCACATTATACCACCAATGAACCAAAATAAAACTACTTTTTATCTTTGCCATCTAGACAGATATGTCCCCTTGTGTGACCAGGGTATAACCACCAAAATAAATCATTCTCCGAATCGAAAGGAGCGATCGGTACAATCAAAGGTTTAATACCGAATTTTTCTACTAGTTTTTTTAAACTTGGCAATATCTTCTTCTCCGTAAACTCCCTCTCTCCATTGTCTAAGATAAAATTATCAAATAGTATCCCGTAACACAAAAACAGAGCCAGATAGTGCAGATACCAATATTTGGTTTCCTTCTTGTGCTTGTCGAACCACTTTGAAAAATCAACGATATCTTCCTTGTTTACTTCGGGAACACTGTTTTTAAGAAAATCATGATGAAAATCGACTATGCTTTCGTTCCAAATTGTCCTAACTTTTCCCATTTTTTTACCTTCTTCAGTATTAAAATTAACAACATTTGTACACTCAATTTTCCCCCCACCGTGTTTACCAACCCCATGGTGAAAATACATTCTACAGAGATGATATTTATTTATATTCTTCGCAACAAACTTTCCACTGGAATACTCCACCAAAACCGGCTTAATACCAGTTTCTTTCATTAAATCCCAGAAATAAAAAAATTCATTGTTTGGACTAGCAATATCTCTGACTAAAGCAGCGCGAGGTTCATTTTTAAAGAAATGAGGTATATCACCCCCCAAAAACTTCTCCACCTTCTTCTTCAACTCCGGATCATTCCACCTTTTCCAAATCTCCTTTTTCGCCTCTTCAAGCGGTGTATATATTTCATCTACAGTCATAATAGTCTTATATTACCATATTTTTCGAATAAAAAAAGCGGGTAGAATTATGTTTCTCCCGCTGAAGAATTATAGAACAACAAGTTACGCCTAGGGCATTTTATTGGCCATTTTCCAAAGACCTTCATGGATTCGAATACCCTCGGACGCATCTTTGTTCCTAAGCATGAATACTGCTATGGCTGACACCGCCACCAGCAATATTACAACCAAGAAACGACCCGACACCTTATCCTGCTTCCCTTCATTCTTCTGACTGTTCATCTCATTCTCCTTCTGTTTTGTTTACTTAACGAGAACACTCCTGTTTAAGGATATAACAAAAGCATTGTTTTTACAACATAAGCCTTATAACTTGAGCCCAGGTGGGAATTGAACCCAGAATCTCCGTCTTGATTTGACGGCGTCCTAACCATTAGACGATGAGGCAGATCACATTCTATCATATCTTTTAAAATAAATAAACTTGGTTAAGATTTGCATTAATTCTATTAGTCTATAGTATTATACTGTTAGCCTAACTGACTGTTATTTCATGTCTATAAACTAACCCTTAAACTTAATAAAAATGAATTTTTCAAAGCTATTATTACAATACTTACAATCAATTGGCATAAAGAGAATTTTCGGAATAGTTGGTAGAGAAGGTGAGGTAATATCCTTCAACGAAGTTCCTGGCCTGGATTTTATACTGACCAGACACGAAATGACCGCTGGTCTAGCGGCAATTGCGGTTAGTAGGTTTACAAAAACTCCACAAGTCTGCTTTGGTACATTGGGTCCTGGGATTACTCATTATATGACAGCTATCGCGACAGCGTCATTAGATAGATACCCTCTAATTGTTATCGTGGCCCAACTTGAAACATCATCCATAAACCACAACAACGCACACCAGTGTCTG
Organism: uncultured Candidatus Saccharibacteria bacterium; assembly: GCA_964583845.1. GTDB lineage: Bacteria > Patescibacteriota > Minisyncoccia > Phycocordibacterales > GWA1-40-21 > JBAWVR01. The sequence continues at coordinate 15,991 of CAZOXG010000018.1, read as the reverse complement.
GACAATGTCAGAATTGCCGAGCCTTTATGTAAGTTTGTGAAGGAAATAAGTAGGCCATTTGAAATTAAGAAAGCTTTGGAAGCAGCCGTGGAAGCTTCGATGACCCTACCCTACGGACCCTCAGTCATATCAATCCCGATTGATATCTTATCAGGCGATGCTACAAAAATTAGCGAAAAATATGGAACCAGGCTTAATAAAAGAGTCCTGTCCGGTAAAAAGATAGGGAGTAAAATAGACCGCATAACTATTAAAAAGATTGTAAGTATAATTAAAAAATCAGAGAAAAATTTGATTGTTGTTGGAGATGCTGCTGTAAAGATAAAGGGGGTGCCAGCATTGATTAAAAAACTTTCAGAGCAAACGAATATTCCTGTCATTTCAACCTATTCAGCAAAAGGGGTTATGAGTCATTCGGGTAAACTTAATTTTGGTGTCATAAATTCCTACATGAATGTAATCACTGAACAAAAAGCCATCGAGGCAATATTTAATGACGTTGATAATTTAATACTAAATTGGCTACGACCTCTCGGAACATTATCCGTTTGCCTGGACCAGGGGTAGAAAAAAAACAATCATAAATATCAATGCTTATAAACATACTGGACACACGATCCATCCCAGTATTAATATAATGGGTAATCTTCCGAAAGTGTTAGAACTCCTGCTTAAACAGACCTTTAATATCAAGAAAACTGGACACCAAAATTTGGAAACGGTCCGAAAGCAGGTTAATGATATTTCTAAGGATTTTAAGGAACATAAAGAAGGAATGTCCCCAGTCCAACTCCTTAACACTCTTAATTCTCATTTTAATAACGATTATATCCTAGCTAGTGATGTGGGTATGCATAGGCACGTCTCAAGTATATTCTTTAACGCAAAATTCCCTGAAGATTTCGTGACCTCACCTGGTCTATCATCATTCGGAACAGGACTACCACTCGGAATTGGAGCTAAAATAGTCAACCCAAACAGAAATGTCGTTATTATTGCTGGAGATGGTGGTTTCCACTCCAGTAGCGGTGATATCGAAACGGTTGTTAGACAAAAGTTAAAAGTGCTCATCATCATTCTTAATAGTTCCTCAAACACCCTAATTGAAAGATACGAACTTACAGGAAAAGATAGAGTGATTAATAGAGCCACAACGTCATTTAATTATGTTAATTTCGTCAAATTAGCTACTGCTAATGGTTGTCCCGCTATTCGAGCCAAAAATATACAGCAACTAAAATCAGCGCTTTCGATTTTTGATAAATCAAGCCAGCCGTTATTAATAGAGATTCCCGTATATTACCCAAAAATGTACGTGAATAAATTTGCTAAAATATTTGAAAAGGAGACTAAATAAATTATTTCAGGACAAAAAAGTCAAATTATTGTCCTTACTCTTATCTAGTTTGATATTACCTAATTTTCCTACGTATTTATCGTATAATCTGATTATTAAATTTTTACCAGCATCTCCGCTAATCAACCTCTGAATATCCAAAAAATCTCTTCTTGGAATTCTTTTTTTTAATTGAATAATCCATTTTTTAGGAGAAGAAGGAAAAATATTATAATATTCTAAAACCAATTGAATCAAAGGGTAAGACAAAGAATTGATAATAAACTTACGCTGTGTTTCATTTTTATTTCTATCACAACTTAAATATTTTGAAAATAATACTTTGATCCTATATTTTATTATATTTTTCCTTCTTTCTGGTATTTTGTAATTAGAGACAATTTTTTCAGTTCTAGTTCTCAAGGCCTCAAATAGGCTCTTATCACCATAGACAAAGTCCATCTCCCTGATAAAATTAATCGCGATTTCGTCGATATTATTTATCTTATTATAAACATCTTCTATATTGTCGATAAATAATTCAATCCAAACCGAATCTTTATTTGAAAACAGATAAATAGCGGACTTCGCTGTGGTAATACAATATATATCTATGTCGCTCGACTGACCACCCCCATAATTACTTGTAATAAGCACTATCTCCTCAGGTTTTAAATATTTTTTAACTGTTTCTAATATCATAATATTATAGATATTATATTATCTATTTCCCTATTTGCCAGGGTAATATTCTTCTTGGCAATTGGTTTATTAACCAATTTATCAAAATGAGTATTGGCGATATTGATGATATCGCATTCTGAAAATTCAGCAAAAACTTGGGGGTAAGAGACATCGATGATCTTCACACCAGATTTAAATTTTTCTGATTTGAACAAAAGAGGAGAATTACCTATTGCTGAAAATATTATATCCGCCGTCACCAGTTTCTGGCGGACCTCATCCAAATCACAAAATATTATTTCTATACCAGATATATTTTTCATCTTTTTAACTTTTTTTTGTAACTTTGACACACTTCTATTTGCCCAAATAAGCTTACGTAATGGAACGTCAATAGCCTTCAGGAAGGCCTCGGACATATAACCGGCACCAATAACCATGACTACCGCGTTCGACATCTGAGAAAGATGCTTGTTTAATAAGGACGCTCCGATAGTTGAATAATTCTCATTAGTTTCAACCGAGCACATTCTCCTTACTTTCTGACTAATCTGTAACAAATTCTGCAACCCCAAGTATGCCACATCATCTATCTTTTTAGACTCAAATGCATCGTTGATACTTTTCTCGACTTGCATAAGTATCTCTTTCTCCCCCACAATCTCAGACTGAAGACCAGTCATAATAGACAAAAGTCTTCTTACGCAAGTTATTCCATCAGCATAAAAAAGAGACGGCGTGGGCTTCTGTGGTCCATCAAACCTATAGATTTCAAAACGTAGACATGTGGACAAAAGAACACCTTCTTGTTTTTCAATCTCAGGCAATAAGACCCGTGCGGCACTACCGACATAATCCTTAGATGATGTTCTAGCATCGATAAAACTACAAGATATTCTTTTACACAAATCGACTAATTCTGGTGATATTGAATAATTTGGCATAATTTGTTGTTTTATTTATTTTCCTATCCAATCTATTACATGTCCGAGTTTATCTTTTTTTGACTGCAAATATTTTTTTGTTGCCTCATTTAATGGATAGGTAAGAGTAAGGCGTTTTACCTTAAAACCAGATCTCTCTAGGGCTATAATTTTTCTGGGGTTATTCGATATGAGCCTTATCTCTCGACAGATATTCAAATCCTTTAGAGCGTCTACAGCTATTTTATAATCTCTGGGATCTAATTCGTAATTAAGATGGTGAAAAGCTTCTGCCGTATCACATTTCATATCCCTCATGACCCCCATGGCCTTAATTTTTTTATCTAATCCATGTCCCCGACCCTCCTGATACAAATAAATAATTGCGCCATTTCCCTCTTCAGAAATATACTTTATTGCGCTAGCCAATTGTAAGTTACAATCACAATCAATAGAATGTAGGGCTTCGCTGAACAAACAAGATGAATGAATTCTAACAACTGGTCCGTTTTTCAACCCCCCTTTAGATAAGGATACACAAAAACCATTATCAGATTCGTGATATGACACATCCATCTCACCAAATTCTGTGACTAATTTTGTCCTATTTGTTATTGACATGTTTATAATATATTTAAATTACCCAATGTTGCTTTTAAAATTTCTGAGTTAATAAATTTAATCCCCTTAATACCGACACTTTCAGACACTAAAATGTTTCTACCTGAGTCATCAATTAATATTACACAACCTGGATCCAATCTGAACTTATTGATAATAAATTTAAAAGACTCAGGCTCTCTTTTCGTATATCCAATATCATAAGAATACAATACTTCATCAAATAAATGGACGTATTTAAAATTACTGTCCAGGTACTTTACCCATTCCCTAGCATTTACTGAGAACAAAATTAAAGTGTATTTCTTCCTTAACTCCAGATAAATCTCTCTCACACCATCTATTTCAAAGAAATTATTTCTGATGATTTCTTTGAAAGTCCCGACACTTAAAGTCCAACCCGTATCTTTTATTAACTTGCCAACAAAAGCATCCTCGTCTAAAAGCCCTAACCAAATAGGACGAAAATCATATGAAAAAAGAACTTCTTTTACTTTTTCAACGGGAAGTCCCACCTTTTTTGACAACGATAATTCAATACCCTCAATACCTTTGATAAGCACATCTGATAAGTCGCACAATATATGGGTTACTTTTTTATTATTGTTTTTCATTTTACTTTTCTATAAAATCCAAAAATTTGTCTAGAGCGGTATTTAATAATCTTTTGTTAATACCGTAAGTTAGTCTGAAATACATCAATTCAGATGGTATACCAAGACCTGAGCACGGCAATATACTTATCTTAGTTTCGGATAGCAAAGCTTTGTACAATTCCTTATCGTTTTTATATTTAGTACCTGTCACTTTAAAGCAAACATTGAAATTGGTGTTTGGCACAATGATTTTACCGATCTTTTTTGACTTTCTGAGTCTCATAATCGCGAACGATCGTAAATCAGCAATAATTTCGTTATTTTTATTGTGTTTAATTTCAAAATCACAGTTTCGTTCGAGGCATTTCTTGCTCTCAAGGTATAGAATCTCATGTTTGATAATCTGCTCCCATGCTTCATTTGCCGCCAAAGGCGCATTACCTATATCATCCCCAATTAATTTTATAAAGCCTTTTCCTTTATTCCCTATAAATTTTTTCCCAGCAAGAACATAACCTATCCGGTATTCTGCAAACAAATACTTCTTTGAAGCGGTCACGATACGGATAACGTTTTCAGATTCAATAATTGATGGAAATTTCTTTAGTCTCTCTTTCTGTTCCCCCATATAAAAGGCATCTCCTGATTCATCGATGATTAGATATATACCCTTACTTTTTAAGACAGGAATAACCTCTTCAAAGAAACTGTCAGGATAATAAATATAGGTAGGATTTGAAGGGTTAAGAATAAACACGGCTTTTGTATTATTATCAAGGCTACTCAAAAGCTCACTGGCAGTGATTTGAAAATCATTTTCCTCCCTACCAACAACAGAGACGACATCCGCATAATTGTCTGCCCTTCCAAGCATTCTATAAAAAGTCGGTGCCACAACTAAAAGTTGTGAATTATTTTTTCCCTTGAAGATTTGTTCAAAAATCCTATTTAGTCCGTAAGAGGCTCCGGCTACCATACATATATTATCGTTGTTATATGACACATTATGTAGTAGATTTTCAAAGGCAACAATTGACTGTCTTAATGAAGTGGAACCAGCCTCCCAACCATAGCCCGGACGAGGTTTTTCCCTCCCATTCTCGTAGGGCATCAATTTATCAAGAACACTATTTGGTAAGGGAAACTCTCCGGCGGCCGGATAGCCCACAGATAAACCGATAACCGGTTCACTCCCTTTTGCAGTATAAGTGGTATCCAAATACCAACGAAAATCATTGTATGCCTGGTTATGTAAATTTTGATTAATTTTACGTTTCATATTTTAGATATTAAATCCGTAGTCCACTTTTTGAAATTTACGACTAAAACTGTTTACACCTCTCAGGACGTTCTCTCCTTTTAGAATTTTAATAATAAAGTCTGCCAGAGATTTCATGTCTTTTTCCTTCATTCCCCTTTTGGTTATTTCTTGTAAGCCTATTCTGAGGAATAATTTATCGCCAAGAGCCCCACTGGTATTCACACTTATATTATTTCGCAGAAAAAGCTCAATTGCTTCTTCTCTAGGTATATCAATATAAACATGAATCTGATGGTTTTTTGTATAAACACGGTCAGCCACATTTCTAACTCTTAAACCAGCCTCGGTTAACCATTTAGCCAAAACATTGGCATTTTTTACCACTTGTACAGCATATTTCTTACCCCATTTGTTAAACTCGAGAACTGTCACCGCTAAAGACAACAGGCTGTTTGTCTGAATGGTCGAAACAAAATTATGAGTAATAAAATGATCTGTTTTTCTGCCTAAATCCCCATCCTTAAATGCAATCAAACCGCGATGAGGCCCCGGAAATGTCTTGTGAGTATTAGCACAAATAACGTTAGCTCCCTCTTCTAAAGGAGATTGAAATACACCTCCCATTATCAAACCAAGAGTGTGACTAGCATCATAAAAGATAAAAATATCAGGTCCAACAGCTTTTCTCAATTCTCTTATCGGATGAGGATTAAGATATACCGAAACATCGAGATATATTGCCTTAACATTGAAATCTTTACATATCTTAGCTATTTTCTCAACATCAAATGTTAATTTTTTACGGTCGTATTCCGTAAAAACATGCTTTCTTCCGGTCCTCTCAATAATTCCTTTTGTGCAAAAATGCCCACCCTGATTTGAAGGAACAGACATAATTGTGTCTCCAGGTTGTGTAAGACTTAACAGACTGCTAATCATCGCATGAGCGCCAGACAAACAAGAGAAGCTGACATAACCAGCATGAAGCATTTGCTCAGCTTTCCTATGTGCCTCATCAAGTATTCTTTCAATTTCTGGCATACCTTTGAAGGCGGCATTTCTTCCAAAGGTGGCAACGCCTTTCTCGCCTGGACCCATATAATATCTATTATGAAGTGATGACTGAAACATTCTTTCAGCAAGTGGAGATAAAACATTTTCATTCGCGCCCAAATGAAGCATATTCTTATACTTTGTCTCAACTTCTACTACTTTTTTAAGATATTTATTCATTACATTTTTTCTTTTATATCTGAATAATGATAGGTACAAACATTTCTATAGAACTTAATGATCCGTGTTCGGAAACATATGTATTCCCCACTGATGGGAAATGGGGCGAAGTTGCTATGGCTACGACAGAACCAATACGATCAAAACCTACAGCTTTGTTATTAAGCAAACCTAAAGAGACTAATTCTTCCTTTTTTAAAACTAATCCGCTATTACCGACTATTTTCTTAACCCACTCATAAATTTCTTGTTCTCTACCGTCTTTTGGGTAAAAATACACAACCCTTCCAGCTCCACCAGAGTTATATTTTAAATTCTTGTTATCACTTGAGGCCTTAAGAATATTAAAATCTTTTGGAGTCTGAGCTATCTGCCCATGGTCAGAAATTAATAAAAACAGCCTATTCTTTTTATTCTTTTTCCAAAACCTAAAGATAGTGTTCCAATCTAATTTAACAGACAGTTTCTTGTACCCCTGTTCATGAACATAATCGTCAAAATCAACATAATTCCAGATTAATTTTTTAACATTGCGCATTTTTAGAAGTTCTTCATCTTTATCAAGGAAATAATCAACCAATCTTTGTGGATCTTTCTTAAGCTCAGCATATTTAATACCAGGATCAATGTGTGTACTGCCAGCAATAAGTTCTTTTCGAAAAGGATTTAAACCCCTTTGTCCATGAGAACCTAAATAATAAGAATTAATACCTTTATTTTTCAATTTTTCAAAAATCGTCTCCTTGTGAGAAAGATTCAAAACTAGGTCCATATCATTAATGACAGCCCTTTCACTTTTGTGATTAATGGTGTTACTTATCCATATATAGTTCTTTTTTAATTTTTCATGAAGAAATGAAGTACCATAAATTCCATGCTCAGACGGCGATGTGCCGGTAATTATGCTTGGCCATACCGTTGAGGTCGTCGAAGGGAACACGGAGGACAAAATACCTATCCTGTGAGAATATTTTTTTGATTTTTTTTGAATATCTGATAAATAATATTCATAAGAAATTGCATCACAAGCAAAAACAACGACTTCATTATATAAACTAAAAGCTTTTTCAATAAAATCAGCGAGATTCTTTATAGACTGTTTTTGGTCAGGTTTAAAAATATCTCTACTTTTAGAGTAGTTTGCTTTTTTAATTGAATCAAAAATAGACTCCAATTTACTTATATTATCAGAGGACACAAGCTTAGTATTTAGCGTTTTTTCCGCCAATTCGACTATTTTCTTGTCCATAAATTTGCACATGATATAATACCATATATATAACAAAATGCAAGTCCCAAAAGAAAACTCAGTGGAGAGGTGTTTATTTTAGAAAAAAGCTGAACTAAATTACCGATAGTCTTTTTGAGACTCTTTCAATACCCATTGCGTGAACAATAGAATATAAATCAGGTGTCTGGACTCTACCAGTCAATAAAACTCTAAAAATTTTAGCTATATCAGCGACGTTACCTTTAAATTTTTCAGGGTTCTTTTTGTAATCCTTTGTGTTTTCCGCATACCCATTAGTTTTGGCTATTTCTTTAATTTTCGCAAACCACTCTTCTTTTGTGTCACCTTCATTGTAGGTCTTTGTATAAGAATCAATGATAGATTTAATATCATCTACATTAGTTCCGGGTAAAAGTGTTAACACTTCATCTCTAGTTAGTAAAAAACTCTGATCAAAGAAAAATTCTATTTCCTTTTTAACATCAGACCATTTAGCAATATCTTTTCTAGCCTTACCATCGTTTCCTCTCTCAATATTCAAGATTCTTTCGGTATACTCTGGATTATCTTCAATTAAATTAGCAAATCCTTGATCATATTTCTTAGCCCAATCTAATACTCTCTTATACACCTCAGATGCAGAGTATCTGGCAATTATCTCCTTACTAACGTCATTAAGTTTAACAAAATCAAATAGTGGGCCATTTGAACTGGCTAATTTTTCTAAAGTGAGCGGAAACTCATTATTATCTTTATCAGGATTAGTCTTTCTCCAATCCTCGAAATTTGAGTTGGCCAAGTTAAGCATGTACTCAACAACAGCATCTTCCGGGTACCCCTGTTCGTCATAGAATGCAACGTTAGCTTCCGGATCCTTTCTTTTGCTTAATTTTCTCTTTGATGATCCCTCCATTTTTTGTATTGGAAATATATGACCATATTTAGGAGGTATCCATCCCATTTTTTCAAATAATTGAAGATGTAGTGGTAGCGAAGAAAGCCATTCATTACCACGAATCACGTGGGTTGTACCCATTAAATGATCGTCAATGATATGGGCCATATGATAAGTTGGCAAATCATCTGATTTTAATATTACGATGTCTTGATCATTTTCCGATAATTCCTTCTCACCAATCAAAACATCTTCAATTTTAATTTTATTCTCAAAATCTCCTTCCGATTTGAATCTGACGATAAAAGGCTTTCCCTCTTCCAAAGCCTGCAATACCTCCTGATCTGTTTTACCTCGCCATTTAGCCCAATGTTTATAATATCCGGTTCTAACTCCCTGTTCCTCTTGTATCTTTCTCATTTCTTCCAACTCCTCAGGTGTATCAAAACACGGATAAGCTAATCCTTTTTCTACTAAAGACTTAACATAGGTCTTATATATTTCGACTCGATCACTCTGCTTGTATGGTCCATACTGTCCAGATTCAACACCTGCACTGTTTTCCCCCTCATCTATTTTGATATCGTAATGTTCGAGCGATTTAGGGATTAGCACAGAAGAACCCTCCACTTCTCTTTTCTTATCAGTATCTTCGATACGTAAGTAAAACACCCCTTTTGATTGATGTGCAAGCCTTTCAGAAATCAAAGCGGCATAAAGACCACCAATATGCATAAAACCAGTAGGACTTGGGGCTATTCTTGTAACCATTGCACCTTCAGGTAATTCCCTGGGGGGATATTTCTTTTCAATTTCCTCCGGTGTTAAGGTAACGTTTGGAAATAATTTTTCGGCAATATTCTTTCTATTCTCCATATTTTCCATATTATTATTTGGGTTTTCGTGACTCATAATGTTGTATTATATCTTATTAGAACGATAAAATACCTACTGTATAGGATATCAGTAAAAATAGTTACGGTCAATCATTAAACTGATTAATTTGTACTTTTAATGATTTAAACACCGAAAGAGTCCTCAGGATTGACGACTCTATTCGAGCCATCTGCCAAATAAATGACGCACGGTTTAGTACCAACACACACGGCAACATTATTTTTTATAACCAAGCCTGTTTCCTCGGGCAGACAGATAATCGGTAACTTATTTTTAACAGCCCACTCTTGATAATACTCACCTTGTTCTTCCTTGAAATGACACCCGATCGAATAATCACCTAAGATATTGAAGCCAGTCACTTCCCTATACCCAACCTTATTTTCATCAGTATGCGTATCGATTCTTTTCCCGAATATAATAGCTCCTGCGCTACCACCATACACAACACCACCAGTCTCAAGATACTGAAGCAATATTTCTGAAAAACCAGAGCTCTTAAGTTCTTGCATTAAACTCCAAGTATTACCTCCTCCAATGTAAATACCTTTAAATAACTTTAGATCATCGAGTCTATACTTTGATGGATCGTCTACCTTTTCAAACTGAAGATCGTCTCTTTTATGAAGTCCGATTAATCCTTTCATCCACAGATGCGCAGTAGCATAATATTTATGACCGCGCAGAGCTATTGGAACATATAAAAAACGTTCATTTTTAGGTAATGTTTCAAAAAAGATTTTATCGAGTGGAAATGACTGTCGTTCATCTCCTCCTCCCGATAAATATATTGTGTTTTTCTTCTTTGTATTTTGCATGCTTTTATCGCTTAGCGAAGTTCGTTACCATTAATAACACAAGTATACACCGAGCGAAACAAATAGTCTTCATTTGTCTCATTTCTCGATGGCGACAACTTCAATTTCTCGCAGATCTTAAGGTTAACCAAAAAAGCGACATCTCACAATAAAAATGAAATGCCGCCCAAACTTACCTAGATATGAGATCTAAAAACAATTCAGGCTCCTTAAACTGTCTTTTTGCATAACTCTCGGCAATACTCATTTGTTGCCTTAAAGTGCTAATAGAGTTTATTGGTACCCGACCACCATTATTTTTGCCAATAACGCAGGCAGTTCCAATGTACTCATAGCCTTTTATCCCCGATTTAGCTCTTTGTTGTGGAATCTGTGAGACCCACGAAACACCGATCCATTTTGCCTGTGGAAATTTCCAGGAATTCTTTGCACAAATCTTCTGCATTGTCTGCCCAGAGCTTATAACATCATCTACTATCACAACAGTTTTTACTTCAGTGATAATAAAAGTGTCTGGTAAAATATCCCCCACTGTTACCACAGGATCAGTACCTGGCTGCCAAAACCGACTGGCATAAACCTTTACATTGGTGGCATTTGAACAGATTGCAGACAAATTACGCGGATAACATGATCCATTGCCAGGAAATACTATTAATATATCCTGCTCTTGATCAATTATCTCACTTAATATTATCTCCATATCCAAAGCCAATTTCATATCGTCAAGAAAAATTAATTCTTGACCATCCAATGTTTCAAGACCTTGTATCTCATTTTTTATCTCAGGAGACATTTTTTCATCCAAAAGGATGATTCGGCCATCAGTCATGACTAAACGAGAATACTTGAACGATGCATAGTTTTCCAACTTTTTCATCTCATACTCCTTATTTTGTTTGTTAAAGAACACCTTCATTAAAAGAAAAACCCCTTTCAAGAAGGGGTCGGGCGTGATGATAGGTGTAGAATACAAAATCACAACCAACCTCTTCCTGCAAGAGTATTGCTATGATGAACTACTTTATTATTTGCCAATGTTAATTTGTCTTTATTCATTGTTTTTTTGCAGATTTTATGGCTAAATTTACAGCTTCCTCTGGAGTCGAGACGACCTGGACGTTAATCGTTTTTCTTTGGTCAAGATCAATTCCACAAACATTATCCGCCCAGCCTCCGGTATTTTTCAATACGATGATAGGCTTTTTATTTCTATAAGCAATGGTTATTTCCTCAAGGGTACCAGCCCCGCCACCAATGACAATGATAGCGTCACACATGTTCACAAGCAGAAATTCATCAAAGCCGTCAGAAACCATACCGGATAAAATTTCCACGTCAGTAAATTTATTTGATGCATATCTTTCTTTTCCTTTTATAACGCCGACAGTCAGACCTTTGGCCTTGCGTGCTCCATAAGCCGCTGATTCCATAACTCCACCTTTACCTCCGGTAACAACAATTGCACCGTTCCTCGCCAATAGGAAACCTACTTTTTCAGCTATTTTATAAATTCCCTTATTTTTAATAGCACCCACAGGATATTCTGACGGACCAGCATATCCCACCACCCCTATCTGTAATTTTTTATTATTTTTCATGTAATTAATTTGTTAATATTGCAAGAATGAAAATTAATTATGATGGTGCATTCTATCAATTACTAACCGGTAACCTCCCATGCCGTTATTAAGCCACTTTTGAACCCTAGCTATTGTGGTAGAACTCAAACCTGTCTCCTTCTCAATGACGGTATATTTAACCTTTTTGATTAGCATTTGAGCCACTTTCCATCTTAATCCAAATTCAACCAACTCGCTCTCTGTCAATAAATCCCTAAAAAAGCAGGACATTTCCTCAATGTTTTTAAGCATAAGAATAGCCTTGTATAGCTCTTTTGTCCCACTTTCCGTCTTTATTGTTTTTGCATTCATAATATTTTATACTTTACTTAAGTAAAGTATAACAAATGGCAAAATATTGTCAACCTTGTTCTTTATTTACGTATAATAGTCGATATAAAATACTTTTCCTGAAAAAGGGTCTTTTCTACTATTTCATCATCTGTTATTAGTTCACTATTTTCTGGAACAATCACTAATTTGTCGTCATTATCATTTAATCTATGAATTATGGCTATACATTTGCCAGAAAAAGTTTCGATAGGTTTATCAATACCTAAAACATATGCATCAATCTCATCACCATCAGGCGCAAGCGTGTCTGGAACATATCCATAATTAACTTCATATCTAAAACCGTGTTTGGGATGATTCGAACCAAACGGTCTGTCAATTATCACTTGTACATTTTCCCCTATATATTTAGTATATAAATCTTTCATATGAAGTTTTTTTAACCTTTCCTTATTTGGTACTTGTTCCATATTAATTATGATTATAAGCTTTTTATTTAACAGCAGATTCTTTTAGTGTGATAGCCTTGTCTTTACAATCAATCTCTATCTTCACCCCAAGCGGTAGAATGATTTGCGGATCCGTATGTCCAAAATCCATATTAGTTATGATTGGAATTTCTGGATGATTAAACTCTTTCCCAATTATGCTAACGGCATAATCTTCGAGTTTTTTGGTTTCCTCTTCGGTATAACCTCTAGCCCTTCCAATCAATACCCCTTTTACCTGATCAAAAATACCTTGGATACCCCAGTTTCTCAATTCATACTTGACATATTCAGGAGTTGGTTTATCCTCTGAGGTTTCAAGAAATATTATCTTGCCTTTGAAAAATTCCGGCTTCGGCCAGTACTCCGAACCTCTCATCATGGTCATTATTTCTATACAACCACCAAACAATTCGCCAGTTGTGACAGAGTTTCCCTGTATCCAATGCCAACCCTTATTTGCATTTTTCTTTAATGTCTTACCGAGATTTTCTACTTTTGACCAATCAAGATACTCCATAGACCATTCTCTGTAAGGCTTGTATTCATAACCCTTGGAGTTATTAAACAGAACATCCTTCATGTGTTTTACATAATCCGGAAAATTTTCCATTTGAGAAAATCCTGCCATTATTGAAGGCCCATTAAAAGTAATTATTCCTAACTTATTCAGGTACATATTGAAGGCAGAAGTATCTGAATAACCCATAAAAATCTTAGGATTGTTTTTTATGACAGCCTTATTTAAATATTTTAAAACTCTGACACCGTCATCACCCCCAATCGTCGCAAAAATAGCTTTTACTTCTTTATCCGCGAAAGCCTCGTTAATATCTTTCGCTCTCAATTTTGGATTGTTGTGCAAATCGTCAGCTGACATTCTGGCTGTCGGATATTCCTTCGTCTTTAATCCAAAATTATTCTCCAGGACCTTGATGCCATATTCATATACATGAGGAAAAACGCTTGGACCACCCCACGATGGGCTAATGATAGCGACGGTGTCACCCTTTTTCAGCTTTTTTGGATATGACTTGTCCATAAGAACATATTATCACAAAAACTAACCCGTGACACTTTGTATCTGGCCATAGGTTAATCTGTATTACAAAGATTAAAATAAGTTAGCGTATCTGCCGTTAAGTCTTATAGCTCTAAATAAGCGCTAATACAATCACTCAAATATTCCACCGTCTTATAATTTAGAATCTCTGACGGTTGAATCCAGGCATAATCTTGATGCTCTTCTGGATCGAGAACAATATTGATATCTGAACATTGTGCCAAAAAGATTAGGGTCACAAACTGCTTATTCTTTTCTATATCCACTTTTGATTTATGGAAGAATAGCTTGGGATTGATAATATCAATTCCAGCCTCTTCTTTTGTTTCTCTTGTGGCGCCTATTGCTGGATCTTCTCCATCTTTCAAGGTCCCGCCTGGTATATCCCAGTATTCAGGCAAAACATCATCAGTTTTAGAACGCTGAAGAATAAGAATTTCCCCTTTATCATTGGTTACTAAGGTGTGTACGATTAAGCCTTTTTGCATTTGACCATTGTTAATCTTTAATAATTGAAAGCTTGTTAACAACCAGATCAAGTGTTGTTATAAAATCAACATCCATGTTAAATGAATTATAATTATATTTTTCCGCTTCTTTTCTTATATAATCTCCGTATTTAGCTATCATTAAGGCTATTTTAGGATAAGTAGCCTCATCCTTTGTTTTTGAGATAAACCAGTCACTATTGGAAGTGCTTTTCTTTGCATCCTCAACTATTTTTTCTACAGAGTGACGAGTTAAAAAGACACCTCTAATTTTATCACCAAATTTCTTTTGTAGTTTTGCGACTAATTTAGGAGCAATTTGGTAACCCTCAATAATATAATCCTGATCTTCTCCTATTAAATACTCGATCAATGTTTCAATAACCTCCCAGGAAGACCCGGCTTGATCGATATAGGCTTTTTTAATCTGCTCAGTGGTATATCTTGAATACATCAAGTCATTACTATTTTTAGTTTTCTTTCTAAACACATTCTTAGGAAATCTCCCCGGATATTCTTTTGGTAGAGTAAAATACTTTGCTAGCCCCTCTAAAGTATCCGCTGAAATCCAAGATACACCTAAATTTATTGCTAGTTTTTTAGCGACAGTTGTCTTTCCACTCCTTGGTGTGCCCCCAATTAAATAAATCATATTATGCTATTGTAGCATAAAATTAAACGATATCCTTGACCATTATTCCATCCTCTACTATACCAAAAGCGCAGAAAGTGGTCTTGGCCCAACGCTCAGAAAGTTTATCGTATGCGTTTAACAAATCAGCAAAATAAATATTCAAAACTGTACCATGGGTAACTATAAGAATGGTTTTCCCTTCGTTTTGTTTAGTAACTTCAAGGACTCCTTGTTTAAATCTAGAAAGGGCCTCAAGTCCAGACTCACCACCAAAAGCGTTAAAAGACAGGTCCGTTAGCTGTTTTACTTTTTCTGCCTCAAATTCTTCTTTCGTTAAAAATTTATCTCCTCGCTTAACTTCATCAAAAAATGGTAGGGAGTGCATTTCCTTTGAAAGTTTTTTTGCAATTGGTTCTCCTGTAAGTAAGGTTTTCTTTTCTTCGGAGATATAAATAACATCCACTTCATCCATTACAGTATTTTTAGATACTTCTTCTGCTTGAAGTTGTCCTTTTTCAGAAAGTCCCCAAAGAGCCGCATTAATATTCGGATCCTTTTGCGTATCTGCGTGCCTAAGAAAGATAATTTTAGTCATTTTGTTTTATATATTTCTAAAATTAATCAATCGGAAAGTCTAATTGTTCGGCTGGAATACCGAGAGATTTTCCGTAGTCAACAGCTTCGGTCCAGGTAGATTTATCAGAAAAACTCAAAGTAAATATTTTATTTTTGAAAATTACCGTTACCTTATCCTTTCCTTGTTCCCACAGGTGAATATACCAAGGCTCATTATTTAAGCTTTCCGAAAGCTCTTTAATCCTGCTCTCATCTATCCGAATAGAATGAAGTATCCAAGTACCCGCCTGCCAGGTCTTGTCAATTTGAAGAGTTTTTAAGATATTCTTGT
>CAZOXG010000017.1:0-20174 GCA_964583845.1 uncultured Candidatus Saccharibacteria bacterium | reverse complement strand
TCCACGCGCTCCGCGCGTGCGAGATAGGTTCGAGCAAATGCTAAAATAACACCACAAAAACACAAACCGCTTGAAGGCGGTTTTGTTTTTGTGGACCCTAAGCAAGTGCTGAGTAGTACTTGCGTCAGGACTCGAACGGTCGAGTATGTTACGAGCAACAGCGAGTAATTCGAGACCGCGTTTCGACTGAGGTTTGTGACGACAAACCGAAGGAAGAAAAGAGACGCGAAGCGGTCCTGTAGGTCAGTAAAATTCCGAGCGACGGTGAGGAATTATTCCTGACCACAAGAATAGTCTAATTCCAAATTCATAGTCCGAGGTTCTATTCGAGGGAGGGACGCGAAGCGATCCTGTCAAACTTCTTTACATTATCTTGTATTTAATATAATTTTATATTAGACACATCAAAACCTGAAAGGAGTAACTATGCATACACTTTGTAAAATAATTTTACCCCGACAAGCAGAAATTGTTGGTGATAAGGATGGTACATATTTTGCCGAATGCATTCGGAAGCGTTGTCATTCTGGGCCGCATGTTTTTATTTCTCCTGAAGGAAAGTATATTTCCTGGGAGGATGATTGGAACTGTGGTTGTTGCCGCCCAGAAGAGAATGATCGCTGTTACACCTATGTCGAGATATCGGAGACCGATTTCCTTGCCTTAGAAAAGCTTGATGAACAAAATTGACCCCACTCCCACGGTGAGGGTCTTTTTAATTATAAATCTCTATATTTCAAAACTACTACGGAAAAATAAATTTGCCCCCACCTCCCAAATTTGCTAGCATAAAAACACCTCAAGTCCGATCAGACTGACAAGGGTCGGGTTTGCACCAAGAGTGCAGAGGATATGTTCCACCAGAAAAAGGAGTACCTAGTAGCGGCAAGCGAACGGTAAACGACCCGCGGTAACGCAGATTACCAACTCCTTGGCTTGGGCCTGTATTTGAATTCTGCCTGAAACACGGTAGGAGTCGGTTACAGATCGCAGACCGAAAGTTTGCGAAACCCGAAAAAGCCATCTGGTGGCTTTTTTATTTTATATTTATCTATGTTAAACTAGTATTATGAACGAAGAACTAAATCAAAAAATAGAGGAGATGGATAAAACATTGAAAGTTATTGAAAAAAGTTTAAAGCCGACAATCGGCCGGATGATTCTTGAAGGTATGGTTCGTGGTGTTGGTTATTTATTTGGACTTATTATCGCCATTGCGATTATCGGCTGGTTGTTAAATGTCATGGGTGTTATTCCATTTTTAAATACTTTCTCTCAAGATATGAAAGAAATTTTAAATACCTCAGTTCGGAATAGATAATTCTATCTTTATGTAATCATAAATTAGTAAAACCCTTTCAAGGGTTTTATTTTAGTCTCACAAAGTTTAAAAGCTTGAATAATTAAAGCTAATATTTCAAAATAAATTGCTATTTTTGTAAATAAGTATATCATTATAGGTAATAGATGCATTTGTGAATGGCCGATCGTATTTATTTAAATAAAAATTCAAAAAGTTTTATATAAATAATTATACATAAGCAATTATTACAATCATATATCTTAGAACTTAAGAAGTCCAGACACATTGTTGTCTGGTAGTTTTTATTCTAAATAACAATATATAAATATGAAAAAAATAGGTACTTTAAAATCAATCATTTCTCTATTATTTCTTTTTGGCTTAATTGGTCCAATGGTTACATATGCCGCTGGTCCTGCTACGGTTGATTTACAATCAGCTGCCAACTACGTGATTTTAGCTAAGACGGGTATTACCACCACACCTGGAGTATTAAATACTTCAATTACTGGGGACTTGGGTGTTAGCCCTGCTTTTGCTGGGTCAGCTACCGGTTTTGGACTGGTT
This sequence comes from uncultured Candidatus Saccharibacteria bacterium, assembly GCA_964583845.1. Classification (GTDB taxonomy): domain Bacteria; phylum Patescibacteriota; class Minisyncoccia; order Phycocordibacterales; family GWA1-40-21; genus JBAWVR01. The sequence goes on along the minus strand of CAZOXG010000017.1, from coordinate 18,304 downwards.
ATGGATACCTCAAACGCATTTTCGACATCAGCTTTAGTATCCGGAAAAATATATGCAGCTGATTACTCATCTTCTACTGCGTCAACACTAACCACAGCAGTTAGTGCGATGGAAGCGGCATATACCGACGCAGTAACACGTGTACCAGGAACTGGCGCCACCAATTTAAATGTTGGAGCCGGTACTTTAAGTGGTCAAAATTTTGTACCAGGAACTTACACTTGGAATGGTCCAACTAGTAACGTTACTGTAACTGGCGATATTACCTTAACAGGTACAGCTTCTGATATTTGGATATTTCAAATTGCGGGGACTTTAGATGTTTCAGCTGGACAAAAAATAATTCTTGCGGGTGGAGCTCAGCCTAAAAATGTTTTTTGGACGGTAGCTGGCGCTGTAACTCTTGTCTCCGGCTCACAATTTCAAGGAAATATTTTGGCTCAAACAAATATTGCAATGCAAGACGGTGCAGCTTTAAACGGTAGAGCTTTGGCACAGACTGCCGTTACTCTTATAGGAAACTCAATTTCTATTTCCACCTCTACGACAACAACAGTTCGTCGTTCTAATATGAGAAGAGTTACAGCTTCACCAACTCCAATAATTGTTCCTATAGTTGGTTTATTAAAAATTCCAACCCCCACTTCATTAACGACCGGACCAGGCAAAGTAACTTTTAATTATACAGTTTGGAATGTTGCGAAATTACAGCCACTACGAGATATTACTGTGATAGACGATAAATGTAACCCTGTCATTTTAGTTTCAGGCGATGTTAATAATAACAACGTTCTTGATCTAGATGAGAAATGGAATTACAGTTGTACTTCTTTACTTACTGGTACTACGACAAATACCGCTATGGCTACCGCTCATAGTACTGATGGTTATTATAATACCGCAATTGCTACTGCTGTCGTTACTGTTCCTGTTGGTAGTTCAAGTGTGGTGCCACCAATAATTCACATTGTTAAAGTTCCTAGTCAGTTAGCTCCTTTGCCTTTTGGCGGTGGTTATATAACATATTCTTATAATGTTACTAACCCTGGTACAGTGGCCATAAAAAACGTTAGCATAACTGATGACAAGTGTACCGATATCACCCCAGTATCCTATGATGTAAACAAAAATGGTTTACTTGATACTAATGAAACCTGGACCTATACTTGCAAAACTTACGTGCCGTTCTCTACTGGAAGTGTCGCTACTGCACGAGGTGATGCCAATAATCTATCCACCATTGCATACTCATTCGTGAATGTTTTAGTAGCAGTTCCTAGTCTTCCAAATACCGGTTTGCCTGCAGAAATTGAAAACGCTACTGATTGGAATACAATCTTGCTCGATATTGCCGTTGTTCTCCTTGGAATTACACTTATAATTGTTTTGAGAAAAAAAAGTAAATAGTCTTTTGTTTTAATTCCCATAAATTAATTAATGAGGTAGCAAAAACCCCACCTCGGCGGGGTTTTTGCTTAAAGATAATGAATATGATAATGAAAAAATTTAATACAATACTACTGATTAGTGTAATAATTTTGATAGTTTTTGTTATTTGGTTTATATATTTACCAAATACAATTTTTACTCCCGTTAACAATGATGTTGTCGTCGAACCAATACCGATTCCTCAAGTCGTTAGTCTAGCCTTACAAAAAATAATTGATGGTCAGTCGTTAAATAATTTTGCGCCCAAACCTTCAATGATTGGATTACCTATGCGACTTAAAATCGAAGTTATAAATGTAGATACGACTGTAGAACACTTAGGTCTTACTAAAAATGGAGAAATGGATGTTCCAAAAGTGCCAAATGATGTTAGTTGGTTTAATCTCGGTCCTAGACCAGGAGAAATGGGCAGTGCTGTTATCGCTGGTCATTATGGGTGGAAAAACAATATTCCCGCTGTGTTCGATGATTTACACAAGTTAAAAATTGGAGATCAGATATCTATCGTAGATAGTACGGGTTTAGAAAGTGTTTTTGTCGTTCGTGAGATCGGTTTGTACGATCAAAAAGAAAATGCGGTTAATGTTTTTAGCTCAAACGATGGTAAGGCACATCTCAATCTTATTACCTGTGAAGGTGCCTGGAATGTATCTTCAAAAAGTCGCCCAAATCGATTAGTAATATTTACAGATAAAGTAGATTAGATACATATTAATAAACAATCTAAGTACTCACTTCTAGGCAAAATTATAACTATAGCCTAATATCAAAAAGTGTGTTATTTTAGTTATTATGGACAAGTATGACGTGATAGTAATTGGCGGAGGACCAGCTGGATTGATGTCAGCAATTGTTGCGGCAAGAAATAATGCGTCGGTTTTAGTGTTGGAAAAAAACGACAGTCTTGGCAAAAAACTTTTAATTTCCGGTGGGGGACGGTGCAATCTTACCAACGCCGATCTAGACATTCGAAGTTTTCTGTCAAAGTTTGGTAAACAAGGACAATTTCTATTTTCTCCATTTTCAGTTTTTGGCATCAAGGATACTCTAGATTTCTTCCATGACTTAGGCCTGGAAACAAAAACTGAGCCTGGTCTTAGAGTTTTTCCAATATCTGATGACTCACAAAGTGTTTTGAACAGTCTCATAATTGAAGCCAAGAAGCTCGGTGTTAAATTTGAATTAAATGTCTCAGTTTCATCATTGATTTCTAAAGCCGATAAAATTGTTGGTGTACAAGTTGGAAAAAAACTTTATTCTGCCAAAAACTACATATTGGCTGTAGGTGGAAAATCCCATCCCGAGACCGGATCAACCGGCGACGGCTTTATTTGGTTAAGGGAATTGAATCATACTATCAATCAACCTGAGCCGTCCCTAGTACCATTAAAGATAAAAGAAAAGTGGGTCGGGGAATTATCGGGTCTGTCTTTGGATAAAGCCGGAGTCAGTGTTTGGCAAAACAATCAAATGCTTGGAGAGAAAATGGGTAAAACACTTTTCACCCATTTTGGCTTAAGTGGGCCATCTGTTTTGAATTTAAGTAAAATTGCTAGTGACGCCTTGAAGAAAGGTATGGTAGAGATAAAACTCGATCTCTTGGTTGGACAGGGTTTGGACAAAATCGATGAAGAACTGAAGAAAGTAATCAGTCGCGATTTGAATAAGATGATAAAAAATGTTGCCTGGTCTGCCATTCCCAATAAAATTTGGCCGTATATATTAACTCAAGTTGGCATTGATCCAGAAAAGACATGCAATGTTTTAACCCGAGAAGAACGTTTTGCCCTAATTAATTCTGCTAGGAACATAAAACTTACCGTCACTGGTTTACTGGGTTTTGATAAAGCAATTATTTCGAGTGGTGGCTTAGTGCCGGAAGAAGTTGATTTTAGAACGATGGCTTCAAAACTTTACGGTAATCTATTTATTGTTGGAGACGTATTAGATTTTGACCGACCTTCTGGCGGCTATAGTTTGCAACTTTGTTGGACAACTGGCTATGTTGCAGGCCGAAGTGCGGCGGGTTATAGTATAAGAGTTAAAAATAATTAATTATATTCAATATGGGATTTTTCAAAAATTTAGCTATGCGCACAATGCTCAAGAATCAGATGAAAGGCATTCCAGCCGATCAACAAGAGAAGGTACTAGATGCTTTTGAGGCTAATCCAGGACTCTTTGAGGAAATAGCTAAAGAGGTTCAAGAAAAAATGAAGGGTGGAATGAGCCAGAACGATGCCACAATGGCGGTCATGATGAAACACCAGGATGCTTTGAGAAAAATAATGAAGTAAAAAAAATGCCCCAGAGGGGCATTTTTTATAACTGACCTTTAGTAAATAGATAGTAATTCTTATCTACTTTACCTATATGTTCTACCCACCAGTTTCCAATGTATTCTTCGACCTCCATAAGTAATAGTTTTTTCTCTATACCTGCAGTAACTCTCTGTTTAAATAATTTGTAATGATTGATAAAATCATTGTGTTGTTCTATGTGCGTTTTCATGTATGGATAATTCAAACTGAGCATGTAGTTTTCCTCATATGAAAAATGATCTTTAATGTAATCGTCAAAAAAGTTTAAAGTCTCAAACATCAAAATGTTATTATTTTCTTCTGAAGCTAGCGCTTCTAATAATTTATTGACTTGAGCCAAAAGTCGCTGATGCTGTGAATCTATATGATCTTCACCAACCGACATTTCAGGTGTCCATTCAAATTTTATTGTCATAATACGAATATTATAACATTTTTGTTATTTTATTAATAATCTGTTAAAGTTCATATACTATGTCATTATCAATTGCAATCGTCGGTCTCCCAAACGTGGGAAAATCAACCTTATTTAGTGCCTTAACTCGAAAAGCGGTTGAGTGTGCCAATTATCCATTTTGTACCATTGACCCGTCAGTGGGGGTTGTTGCCGTGCCAGACGATAGACTTTACAAACTAGCTGATTTTTCCAAAACCTTAAAAACTGTACCGGCGGCCGTAGAGTTTGTTGATATCGCCGGATTAGTCAAAGGCGCCTCTGCTGGTGAGGGTCTGGGCAATAAATTTCTTACCAATATTCGCGAAACTGATGCTATAGCTGAAGTAGTGCGTATTTTTGAAGATGACAACATTATCCACGTAGATGGCAAAATTAATCCAGTTGGTGACATTGAAGTTATTAATTTAGAATTAATTTTAGCTGATTTACAGACGGTTACAAAAAGGATTCATTCTATTGGTGGTGAAGTTCGCCGTGGAGATAAACGCGCGATTATCGAAGCTGGTTGTCTGGATAAGATTAAAACTGCATTAGAAACAGGGAAGTTGGCGAATAGTTTAACTTTTGAAGATGCTGAAAAAGATATTGTTCGAGATTTGCACCTTTTGACCATGAAGCCGATTTTGTATGTTCTAAATAAAAAATCTGGTGGTAAAAATTTAGATGAAATAAATGATGAGAGATACCAAAAGTTGCTACAGTTTTTTACTGACACAAAATCTAGTTATGTTTTGGTTGATGCTGGTATTGAAAATGAACTCAAAGAAATGTCTGATACTGATAAAAAAGAAATGCGCGAGGGTTTGGGTTCAGTGAATGATGGTATCGATGATTTAATCAAAAAAGGCTATGAGATTCTTGGCTTGATTACCTATTTTACGACTGGTGTTCAGGAAACTAGAGCTTGGACGGTCAAAAGAGGTTCAACAGCACCACAGGCTGGGGCGGCGATTCACGGTGACTTTGAAGAGAAATTTATCAAAGCAGATGTGATCCACTGGGATACATTACTTGAGTCTGGTTCATTTGCAGTGGCTCGCGAAAAAGGTTTGCTTCGAACTGAAGGACGTGAGTACATCGTAAAAGACGGAGACGTTATAGAATTCAAGATCTAAAAACAATTTTACAAGTTCCTAAATTATTTTTCTCGTATTGTCATTCCTGCGTAGGCAGGAATCCATCTCTATATAATGAAAAATTATTACGTTTACATTTTGACAAGTAAATACAATGGTACACTTTACATCGGAGTAACTAATAATTTACCCTTTAGAGTTTCTCAACATAAACTAGGAATAGCCGATGGTTTTACAAAAAAATATAATATTAAAAACTTGGTTTATTACGAGACTACGCAAGATATCGTATCCGCCATTGAAAGGGAAAAAAGTCTCAAAAGATGGAAACGTGATTGGAAAATAAAACTTATAGAAAAAGAAAATCCAGAATGGAGAGATTTGAGTCTTAATTTTTAAGATGGATCCCCGCCTTCGCAGGGATGACAAAAAGGGAGGATTCATATAAAAATTGCCCCGGCCATATGATGGTCGGGGACTTGTTGTGTGTCGATGACGTCTCGACACGATTGGAATTACTCGGTAGTCTTCTTGCCGAGGATGATGGCGTCGTGGACGTCGTCGACAATCTGGCGGACCAGCTCGTCGTAGGCGTTGCGAAACTCCTCAAGGGAGACCCCGCTGAACGAGTATGTCGTTATGGCTTCAACCGCCTTTTTGGCGCTATACACTTCGCTGTTCCAACGGCCCTTCATATCCTTTCCGCCGGTCACTTTGGTGACGAACAGAGCAACAAACTCCGATGACTCCTTCGAAAGTTCGCCGTACTGCATGATATCACCGCCCGGGCTGGCAGAGCAACCACAAATGGCGTTAAATATCGAATCGATGATAGCATGCATGATTGCCCGTGATTCCGGCAATAGCCTTTTGTACAACTCCGTACCGATCTCCCTCTCCAGATCGTGGAGAAGGTTGGTCAGGATGAGCCGACGGTTCATGGGACGTCCGTTCAGAGAACCGACATCGCCGAGGATGCTGGCCGTGATGAGCCGACGGGACACTTCTTGGTAAGTCTTCATTTGAAGGAACCCCTTGCGTCTTTGCCATATAGCCTTTTTGTCCAACAGTGAACTCCTTGGGAGAATTTCCACAAGGCACCATTTAAGATTCAAAAAGATTTCTATAACAAAGACTACACAAGTATATACTATATATACATATATGTCAATAGTAGGATAATTTGCTGAAATGTCTCCCTCACTGTATTATGTAAAAGTATCAATAATTTATAATTTGCCTTAAAAAAGCAATAAAAACAACATTATTTATGGAAACCCCTGCAACAAATAAACCGGTAGCTTTTTTTTATATTATTAAAAAATGGTCATTGATTTTGGCTATCGTTATCGTATCAAATATCTTTTTCTCTTACTCTATTAGTCTAGTCTATCCATCTCCTGTGTATAATGATTTCTGCAAACAAAACCAGGTTAATCCAGCTCTAAACGATGAAACTTCCTGTACTGGTGTCGGTGGTCAATGGAATGCGATACCTCAAAAAACTTCTGAAGGTGTAAATGGTTACTGCAACACTGAATTTACTTGTTCAAAAAATTATGAAAATGCCATTACCCCTTACGAAAAGAATGTCTTTATTATTTTAGTAGTAATCGGGGCGGTTTTATTAGTCTTGGGTCTGCTGACTTCTCTGGGCGGTGCCATCCTAACCTTATCAATGTCTTGGAGTGGAGTTCTATCACTAATTGTGGCTTCTATCCGATACTGGTCTTATGCTTCAAACTGGTTGCAAGTATTAATATTATTCCTGGCCCTTCTCGCTTTAGTTTATGTCGCTGTTAAGAAGTTTAATCAACAATAAATATGAAAAAGAAAATAATTAAAAAGAAAGTTAAAACTCAGAAAAAAAAGATTATCAAGTCAACACCAAAGAAAATAGTAGTAAAATTGGTGAAAAAAAGTCCTATCAAGAAAACTTCAGTTAAAAAAACGGGACCGGTAGCTTACGATCATTTAAAGATTGAACAGAAATGGCAGAAAGAATGGGAGAAAAAGAAAGTTTTTGTCACCAAAGAAGATTCCAAAAAGAAAAAGTTTTATGGCTTGATCGAATTTCCATATCCATCCGGCGCTGGTTTACACGTTGGTCATGTTAGAAGTAATACGGCGATGGACATTATTTGCCGTAAACGCCGTAGTGAAGGTTATAACGTCCTATATCCAATCGGCTGGGATGCTTTTGGTTTGCCAACCGAGAACTATGCGATTAAAACTGGTATTCAGCCAGCTGTGGTAACAAAGAGAAATACCGATACCTTCAGACGACAATTAAAGTCCCTTGGTTTTTCTTTTGACTGGTCTCGCGAAATAGATACAACCGATCCTAAGTATTACAAATGGACTCAGTGGATTTTCTTACAGATGTTTAAAAAAGGTTTGGCTTATAAGAAGAAACTAGCAATTAATTGGTGTCCAAAAGATTTGATTGGTTTAGCCAATGAAGAAGTAATCAACGGCTGCTGTGAAAGATGTGGCGCTGTAGTTGAAAAGAAAGAAAAAGAACAGTGGATGTTGGCTATCACTAAATACGCTGACCGTTTAGATAAAGATCTAGACGATGTTAATTTCCTTGAAAAAATAAAAATTCAGCAACGAAATTGGATTGGACGAAGTGAAGGATCTGAACTATCTTTTAATATTGCGAATTCAGAAGAAAAAATTAAAGTCTTTACGACAAGACCTGACACTTTGTTTGGTGTGACTTATCTAGTTCTTGCTCCAGAAAATGATTTGGTACAAAAATTAAAATCTCAGATAACCAACTGGAAAGACGTTGAGAAATATATTTTTGGTGTTAAAAATAAAACCGAAATTGACCGTACGTCTGAAAATAAAGAAAAGACAGGAGTTGTATTGGCTGGTATTGCAGCTAAACATCCTATCACTAAACAGCCTATTCCTGTTTTCATTGCTGATTACGTTCTAGCGACCTATGGCACTGGAGCAGTTATGGCTGTACCGGCTCATGATGATCGTGATTACGCTTTTGCTCTAAAATACGATTTACCAATCAAAGAAGTAATTATTCCAGAAAGAATTGATAAACGGAATCCTCCAGTAGCCGGCAAGCAAAATGTAGAGCGTGAAAATGTTCATGTGATTGTTAAAAATCCAAAAACTGGTATGTATGTTGGCTTACGTTGGAAAAAACATAACTGGACCACTTTCCCTATGGGCGGAGTTGAGGCCGGTGAGAATATTATCGAAGCCGCTAAAAGAGAATTGTTTGAAGAAACCGGTTATAAAAACATTTCTGATGGTAAAATTCTTGGTGGGCAGGTCAAAGCTCATTATTTTGCTGCTCACAAAGATCAAAATCGCGTTTCTTATACCTATGCAGTATATTTTGAATTGTTAAATGAAGAGAAAAACGAAATTAACAAAGAGGAAAGTGAGACTCATGAAATTATTTGGTTAAGTGAAAATGATATCAACTCCGATAAAATGACACACGCTGAAATGGATGTTTGGCTTAATCGTATGAAGAATGGTATCAGAGCTTACACTGAAGATGGTATTTTAATTAATTCTGGAGAATTCACCGGACAAAAAAATACTGAAGTAATGAAAGAGATTACAGATTTTGCTGGTGGAGAAAGAAAAATTACATACAAATTAAAAGACTGGGTCTTCTCACGTCAGCGTTATTGGGGTGAACCAATTCCACTTGTAAACTGTGAAAAATGTGGAATAGTCGCCATACCTGAAAAAGAATTACCCCTAACACTGCCTAAAGTTAAGTCATATGCACCATCAGGTAATGGCGAGTCGCCATTAGCAAAAATTGATAAATGGGTTAATACCAAATGTCCACAATGTAAAGGGAAAGCTAAAAGAGAAACAGACACTATGCCACAATGGGCTGGTTCTTCTTGGTACTACTTGAGATATGCTGATCCAAAAAATAATAAACAATTAGGTGATCCAAAGAAAATCAAATACTGGACTCCAGTGGACTGGTATAACGGTGGTATGGAACACACCACATTACATTTATTGTATTCTCGATTCTGGCACAAATTTCTCTATGATATTGGCGTTGTGCCAACTAAAGAACCTTATCAAAAAAGAACTTCTCACGGTTTGATTTTGGCTGAAGGTGGTGAAAAAATGTCCAAGTCAAAAGGAAATGTGGTCAATCCTGATGAGATTGTGAAGAATTTTGGTGCTGATTCTTTTAGAATCTTTGAAATGTTCATGGGGCCATTCGATCAGGCTATCGCTTGGGATACTGACAATATCGTCGGTTCACGTCGTTTTGTTGAGAAGATTTGGAGATTACAAGATAAAATCGGTAAAGTTGAAAATGAATCATTGGAAATATTGGTAAATCAAACTATCAAAAAGATTACAGAGGATATCGAAGAAATGAGATTTAATACAGCAATAAGTTCAATGATGATCCTAGCTGGGGAAATGGATAAGCAAACTGTAATTTCTAAATCACATTACGTCAGTTTGGTTAAATTATTATCTCCGTTTGCTCCGCATGTGACTGAAGAGATCTGGGTAAGACTTGGAAACAAGAAATCTATTCATTTAGAAAAGTGGCCGACTTATGACCCTAAAAAAATTGAGACTCAGCTGGTGAATGTAGCTGTTCAAATCAATGGTAAACATCGTGCTACTATTCAAGCAGATAAAGATGAGGAACAATCTAAAATAGAAGAGATTGTACTGTCATTACCAGAAATCCAAAAATGGCTAAATGGGCAAATTCCGAAGAAAGTCATCTATGTCAAGGGTCGTATCATAAATATCGTTATTTAAAGAATACTCATATTTTAAGCCAAGACCGGACGCTTTGATTAGTGGCCGGTCTTTTGCTTGACTCTTTGTCAAGAAAATGATATATATAAAACAACGAATTTTATTCGCCACGATTATTTAATAAAAAACTATGGCTTCTGCAACAATAACTTTTAAACCAAAACAGGTTACGAAAAGACTTCTAGCTGTTTTGCCAACTCGCTCACGCGACGTTATTATCAACCGCTACGGATTAGGTAAGAGCACCGAAAGAATGACCCTTGATGGCATCGGTAAGATGTACAAGATTACTCGTGAACGTGTTCGCCAAATCGAAAACCATGCTTTGGCACTAATGCGCAAAGCCAAACAGTACACAGAGGAAAAACCTGTTTTTGATGAACTAGAAAAATTAGTCAAAGATTTAGGTGGTATAATCGTGGAACAAGAACTCTTGGATCATGTCTCAAAAGACGGTTCAGTTCAAAATCATATAAACTTTCTCCTAGTGTTAGGTCATCCTTTCAAGAAATTGAAAGAAGATGATGACTTCAAACACCGTTGGTACCTTGATGAAGATATTTCTAAAAAAGTTCATGAATCATTGCGTCGCCTATATCAGAATCTAAAAGACGAAGACTTGATACCAGAATCTGACATGATCAATGCTTTCTTAACTGAGATCAAAGATATGGCTGATAACTTCAAACGCGAAGAAATCGTCAAACGCTGGTTATCTATCTCTAAAGGTATTAAAAAGAATCCATTGGGAGAATGGGGTAAAACCACTTCTCCTAATATCAGTACCAAGGGTATGCGAGACTACGCTTTCCTCATAATCAGAAAACATGGTTCTCCAATCCATTTCAAAGAAGTTGCAAAAGCTATTGGTGAAGTTTTTCACAAGAAGGCTCACGTTGCTACTTGTCACAATGAACTTATCAAAGATCCACGATTCGTTCTAGTTGGACGTGGTCTCTATGCTCTAAAAGAATGGGGTTACATGAGTGGAGTAGTTAAGGATGTAATCAAAAATGTTTTAGAGAAAAATGGACCTCTTACAAAAGATGAGATAGTTCAGAAAGTTCTTAAGGAGCGTTACGTCAAAGAAAATACTATTGCCGTTAACTTACAGAATCAAAAATACTTCAAACGAGACAAAGATGGTAAGTATTTTCCAGTTGTTTAAATAATCTAGTGTATGAAAAGTAAAAGGCCGGTTTGCATTGCAAACCGGCCTTTTACTTTTTTGTTTTTCGTATATAATTAGAACAAATGTTAGATTTCTTCATTAAAAACTTTTTTGAGGTTTGGCAACAATCAGCCAGTTCCATGGCAGTTCTTTGGCCTTTTATTTTATTTCTGACACCGATTGGCTTAGCAATTTTATTGTGGAAAATGCGTGCTTATTATGTTCGCCGATTATTCATTAAAAAACAAAAATTTGTCTTACTGGAAATAAGACTGCCCCAGGACGTATTCAAGTCTCCGGCCGCTATGGAGCTGGTTTTAAACGCCCTATATCAAACTGGAGGTGAAGTTAATGCTTACAACTATATTTGGTTAGGAAAATCTCGCCCAGTATTTTCATTGGAGATTGCATCAATTGACGGGGTTGTTCATTTCTATGTCTGGACTCGTGAGCCTTTAAAGAATCTTATTGAAGCTACAATATACTCTCAATATCCAAACGTTGAAATCTATAAAATAGATGACTATACCAAAGATATTTTTTTCGATAAATCAGACTTCACTTTGTTTGGTACGGAATTCATATCTACAAAACCAGATCCTTATCCGATTAAAACCTACAAGGATTACGGTATGGATAAAGATCCTAAAGAGGAGTATAAGATTGATCCACTTTCACCTTTGATTGAATTTTTTGGCTCGATCGGTAAGGGTGAACAATTGTGGCTACAGTACGTTGTTCAAGCTTGTGCTAAAGATTCTAAAAAGGAACACGACGAAAGCGCAAAGAAAATCATTAACGAACAACTTGCTCGTGATGCTAAGACTCGTTTACCAACAACAGTTAACGCTCAAGGTTATCCAGTGATGGTGCAGATGAGTACTGGTGAAAAGGATGTGGTTGAGGCCATTTATCGCCATTTGGATAAACCCTTGTTTCAGGTTGGTATTAGATCACTCTACATTGGAAAAGGAAAGGCATTTAACCCTACAAATATTTCAGGCTTACTTGGTATCATGAAGCAATTTAATTCATCTAATTTAAATGGCTTAAAACTTAAAAACGTCACCAGTTTTGATGATTATCCTTGGTCCGATATATTTAAATATAGAACTCCTCGTGCCAGAAGACGTATGCTTCATGCATATAAATTGCGTAGTTTTTTCCATCCACCATATGACAAACATAATCACGATAAGGTGACTAATGTTTACAGTTCAGAAGAATTAGCTACAATGTTCCATTTACCAAGTCGTACTGTATCCACTCCAACTTTAGCTCGCACAAATTCACGAAAAGTTGAGGCGCCTGCTAATTTACCGATGTAATTTTATATGCCTAAACCAACGCTATTTGAAATACTCAATAGTAAGTTTTCGAGTATCAAACTCATTTATAAAATAATATTTACTCTGATTATAGCCGTCATCGCTGTTATTTTTCTGTACAATACTTCATGGCGAGCGCCTAAAGATTTTCCAACTGGTCAATACTATACTATAGATCGAGGTGATAGTTTGGCAGAAACAGCCGATAAACTTTATGAGAGAAATATTATTAATTCATCTCTTTGGTTTAAAACTTTCTTTTATTTCTTTTATGGTAGTAAGGAGTTTCACTCTGGAGACTATGTTTTCGACAAGACAGATAGTTTATTTACACTAGTAACTAGACTGGCTAAAGGTGATTTTCATCTTATCAACCAAAAGACTGTTATACCAGAGGGTCTGAATACTCGTGAGATTGGAAATATTTTAGAAAAGAAATTTTTCAAGTTTAACGCTGGAGAGTTTGCCAAAAAGGCCGAGCCTTTTGAGGGTTTTCTGTTTCCTGACACTTATTTATTCTTACCAAACACTGATGTAAGTAAGGTTATTGAGGTGATGGTTGAAAATTACAAAGACAAACTCGTTCCTCTCAAAGACGATATTCTCGCTACGGGGCTATCTTTGACTGACATTATTAAGTTAGCTTCAATTGTTGAACTAGAAGGTAAAAAAAATGAGGATCGAAAAGTGATCGCTGGTATACTTTTGAATCGCTTGAAGTCAAAAATGCCTTTGCAAGTAGATGTTTCTTTCAAGTATTATAATGGAAAAAACTCATACACATTGACCAGTGACGATTTGCACAATGATCACCCTTACAATACTTATACGCGAATCGGTTTACCACCAACTCCTATCTGTAACCCTGGTATTGAGGCTGTGCAAGCTGTATTACATCCAACCACCTCTTCATATATATATTTTCTTTCAGCCAAAGACGGAACTACATATTATGCAAAAACTTATCCTGAGCATCTTAAGAATAAATTGATGTACATGAAGTAATATAAAACCGCTCTCTTTTTATGTCTCTGATTGAAGCCTGATAAATAATATTTATTAATCATAAAAATACGTTGAAGTTTGTTAAGTGTCAACCTTTATGATATAAAGTAAACGTGAAAAATACGGTAAAAATCCAAAACAATAAAACAGTTTTCGTTGGCCTGTCTGGGGGTGTAGATTCCTCCGTTACGGCAGCTTTACTATTAGAGAAAGGTTTTAAAGTTGTCGGAGTATTTATTAAAGTTTGGCAACCAGATTTTTATAAATGCACATGGCGTGAAGATAGACTGGATGCGATGCGAGTATGTGCCAAACTTAAAATTCCGTTTAAAACTCTTAACCTAGAAAACGAGTACAAAAAAGAAGTTGTTGATTATATGATTAGCGAATATCAAAAGGGCCGAACTCCAAACCCTGATGTTATGTGTAACCGCTATGTAAAATTTGGCGGTTTTTACGACTGGGCTATAAAAAATGGTGCCGACTTTGTGGCAACCGGCCATTACGCCATTTGTAAAACAGATAAAAATAGAAAGTCACATCTAATTGCGGCCAAAGACGATAATAAGGACCAGACATATTTTCTCTGGACCTTGCCTCAATACAAACTGCAAAAGTGCATGTTTCCAATTGGTGAAATAAAAAAATCTTTTGTTCGTAAAATAGCTAAAAAATATAGTTTGGCTACGGCGGAAAAAAAGGATAGTCAGGGGCTTTGTTTTATAGGAAAAATAGATATTAAAGATTTCTTAAAAAACTTCATAAATAATGAAAACGGAAATGTTTTGAATGTTAACGGAGAAATAATTGGCACTCATCAAGGTGCTATGTTTTACACCATTGGTCAACGTCATGGTTTTGAAATATTTAAAAAAGACCCCATTTCTAACCGACTTTTTATTATCAGTAAAGATATAAATAGTAACACTATTACCGTTAGTGACAAAATTCCAGGAGAAGAAAACCAGGCTGACGCTAAGACAGTAACCCTAATAGATATCAATCAAATTCAGCCCTGGGTAAGTGGAGGTGAATACTTAGCTAGAATCAGATATCGTCAAACTCTGCAAAAATGTAAATTGATTAATATTAATAATATGTGGCAAATAATATTTACAGAAAATCAACCTGCAGTGGCTATTGGTCAATCTGCTGTTATTTATGATAATAATGATTGCGTTGGTGGTGGGGTAATAGATAAAAAAACAAATTGATTTTTAAAATACTATATTCTGGGTTATAATTGATTCATAAAATATATGTTTTCAACAACCCAAAAACCAGACGAGATTTATGTTCTTAAAAATGATGGCCAAATGCAATCATTTGATCCTAGTAAGTTACTACGTTCACTTCAACGCTCCGGCGCCGATCGAGAACTGGCTGATTTGGTAATGTCAGAAATAGGAAAAAGTATTAAAAACGGTATGAGAACAACTGAAATATACCGTTTGGCTTTTACGATAATGCATAAACATCAGAAAAAGCAGGCTTATCGTTACTCCATACGTAAAGCCGTCGCTGATCTTGGTCCTACTGGCTTTGGATTTGAAAAGTTTGTGGCTGAAATCTTTAAAGCTAAAGGTTATCAGACTTTAACCGATCAGAATGTTCGTGGTAAATGTGTAGAACATGAAGTAGATCTAGTCGCTTGGGATGATGTAGAACTTTTGATGGCCGAGGTTAAATTTCACAACGATGCGGCCATGAAGTCTGATGTCAAAGTCGCTCTTTATGTTAAGGCTCGATATGAAGATATCGCCGCTATGACATACGACTCTTATGGTAAACCGGGTCGAAGGATTTCGGAAGGTTGGTTAATTACCAATACTAAATTTTCTCAAGCAGCAATTGACTTTGGTATGTGTACTGGCAGTGGTTTAAAGCTAGTAAGCTGGAATTTTCCACCAGTTTCCAACTTACACAACATGATAGAAATTACAGGCACAATACCGATTACCGTCTTGACTACGTTAACAATGTCAGAAAAACAAGGATTGATTTCTAAAGGAATCGTCCTCTGTAAGCAAATTACTAAACCTGAGGATTTATTATCTATAGGTATTAAGGCTGATAGAATGGCTGAAATTATAAACGAGGCTAAGGAAATACATCAGATAATCTAATATGACAAATTTGTTGCCAACATACAATGAATTATATAAAATTCTACCACTTACTTCTGAGTTGGTGGATTTTGTTAATAGTTCAACAGCTGAGATTGAAAATATTTTGATAGGGAAGTCAGATAAGATTTTGCTTTTGACCGGACCGTGTTCTATTCATAATTATTCTGAGGCAGTTAAAATCGCAGAAGAGTTAGTTAAAATACAAGAACAATTCCCGCAATATTTTATTGCGATGAGAGTTTGTTGTGATAAGCCTCGTACTAAAAAAGATTGGGAGGGCTATTTTAATGATCCTGACCTGGATGGAACTTGTGATATTGCCAAGGGTTTGACTGAATCAAGACGATTAATGTTAGAAATCCTCAAGCTTGGCCTACCGGTGGCCTGTGAGGTCTTGAACCCACTCAATCACTTCGCAGTGACGGATTTGGTAAGTTATACCTGGATTGGAGCGCGCACCGCTACAGACCCGTTTTTGCGCAATTACACTAGTGGTTTAACTACTCCTATTGGTGTTAAGAACTCCAATGAAGGCGATTCTTTTACCAGTGCTATAAATGCTGTCGATCATATCCGTCACGCCAGTATTTATTCTGGAATAAACGATAATGGTCAATTGGCTAAAATTGAAACCACTGGTAATCAACTCGGACATTTAATCTTGCGTGGTAATAAAAATGGACCAAATTATGGAGAGGATTTTGTTAGTTCGGCGGTGAAAGAATTATCTGACAGAAAATTACTAACGAGATTGATTGTGGACTGCTCACACGGTAATTGTGAGGGTGATTACAAAAAACAAATGTCGGTTTTTGATAATGTTGTATCTCGTATAAAAAATGGCGAGAAAAGTATTGCTGGTCTTATGCTAGAAGTTTATTTACAAGAAGGGAAGCAAGACTCTAAATGTCGCCTCGGCACACCCGAAGCTTTGCAATGTCTCGCACCCGACACCTCGGCGACCGATGCTTGTATTTCGATAGAACAATTTGCTCAGACTTTGACTAAAAATAACTAAAGTAGTAATTTAACTACGGAAACTAATGAATCAATCACTACGTTTTGTGGTGACATTCATTAGTAAAATTTGGAGGGTTTTAACATGAATGGTGTTAATGACAATAAAAACGACCAGCTGTTTTCTAGTAATTACGAAGTTGCGGTCTTTAATAATACCAATAAACTATTGCGTCTTTATTTCAGAATGGGCGATATTGGTAAAACTGATACCGAAACGTTCGATTATTACCTTCCGCCTAATCGTGTGCGTGTCATCAATCCGCTCTGGCAGGATACTGAGTTGATCATTCTTGATGCCACTGGGCGATTAACCCATTTCGAAAAGGTAAATATATACAATGAGTTACCTTCTTGTGATAAAGGTTTTTTGATTACAGTGTCACAAGACAGTAACGGTGAGATAATTACCAAGATTGAGACGACAAAACATGTTCCCGAACTTCCATTCGGAGATGAACTTTGAGTTTGAATAATTACTCAAACCCCGCATTAACTAAAAAGTTTTGCGGGCTTTTTATTGCAAAAACCCTGGTAGTATAGTAGTTTTATTTTGGAAGCACACTAAAAACCATAATTTTGGAGGTCAAAATGACAACGAAGCCGATAGTCCTCTATGTGGAAAACGACACGCTGCACGGAGTAGAAAATCATTACCGTTCAGCCCTGTGTTGGATTCTCAAAAACCTTTGTAATTGCGAAGTTCTGCTTTATCAAAGTTTTTATCATCTCGAACGAGAAGTTGAAAAGGTTCAAAACTTTTTGACGCCGGTCACGTGATCTTGAGCATTGTTAAACAGGATTACGATTCAGACTCTTGTATCAAGATGATTCGGAGACAATTTTCATTACACGTTCCACTTGTAATCATTCCTGATTTCGGACACCGCTCTGAAATTGAAAAGTATCTAACTCAAAGTGAGACATACGTCTTTTGGTATTCAGACCAATCTCTTGTAAATTTGACTAACAGACTTGTTCAGTCTTGGACACCCGTCTTTATCTGCAAGGATAGTGCTGAAGAAAACAAAAAAGCCTGGCTGGTGAAAGAACAAATGCTGGCCAATGCCGAGTATGATCGTGAAGTTGATCTAATCCGTGGCATGACTGATATCGAGAGAAAACAACTCATACAGGTCATAGAAAAAAGTTTCCGTCCTGACGGAATCAGTTGTGGTTCAAAAGTTTTTGGCTTCGCCTTTGACCCAATAACTTGCGAGTCAGCAATGACAAACAAAGATGGGTTACATCGTTACGCCAAAGATATGCTTGTGAACCGACTTGAGATTATTGAAGCTGTCAGACAAGGTAAGGGATATCCTGAACGCGAACTAAGTCATGAAATAATGTGGCGGATCGTGTTCGGTTATCTTTTTACCAAGATTGATGGTTTCAAGTTCTCGATCCTCAATTTGGTTAAGCAAGACTCGAAGACGGAAGATATGCTAAAGACTTCCAGATATCTTCTCGACGAAAAGAAATACATCCCAATAAGCAATGAGGGTAAGCTGATTGGTTAAACAATCAGGCCGGCGAAACAATCGCCGGCCTGTTTTTATT
>CAZOXG010000016.1:0-20658 GCA_964583845.1 uncultured Candidatus Saccharibacteria bacterium | reverse complement strand
TGTTTGTTGAATATACTTTTTCCTCAACCATAGGTTTGTGATCAGCAGAGTAAGTATCTGGCAAATTAAAAAAATCAGAGGAGATGGATTGACTCTTAGTGCTGAAGATCTGCCCTTCGTTTGACTCAATCGTTTTGAGCAAAGATTCAAACTCAGCATGCATAATGGAGCTATTCATTTCTGACAACAAACCAGACATTTTAGCGAGCTCAATTATCGCCATTGATTCCAGCACTCGGGCACAGAAATTTTCGACAGCGAGCAGACGCTCCACAGAAGAACTTAAGGACAGATTTAGTCCATAAGAAAGGAGATCAGAAACACAGTGACGAAAGCGCCACTTGAGAGGTTCATGGTCAGACAAAAAATTGGTCAGCATGTAGGTGGCAGTGGCCAAGCGTTCTGTCTTTTTGTAGACGTAGGCATAGTAGCTGTCCTTTTTGAAAAAGGACAAACTGGCCAAATGGACCCCACCAGTTCTCTGTTCATTCAAAGCGCTATTCTGAACCTCTTTTTTAATCTCCATATAAAAAAATTATGCTGACTTGATAAGTTAATAAGTCTTGTCCGAAACGGATTAAGAGACATTGTCCCTTGGATTTTAACCTTGTTTGACAATGTCTTTTAGAGTCTTTTATGGGTTTGTCCCATTAAAATATTTTCGAGAAAAAACTTTCCCGTCCATTATATATCGGACAAGTTCATAGAGTCAAGCGTTGGGAGAAGTATAAGCATCAAAATAAGTATGAGTATGAAGTATATAGGCAAGGAATTAAAACCCAATTAAGAGTTCTGGATTGCCTGCATGCACAGTCAGGCTCCGCTAAGCTCGCGATGGTAGAAAATAATAATGGAGGTTTAGACTAATTCTGAATCCTGGATTCCTGCGTCCGCAGGAATGACAGAGAAAGAAGAATAAAGAGACTAATTGCGGCTGACCTTTTTGTTAAAAAAGGTCATCTATATACTTATACTTTATACTCATATTTCCTGCCTTTCCTCTTGCTGTTTTTACCAAGTAAATATGTTAAAATACAGAGGTAATTTTACCTGTCAGAAAGACACTCGCTGAACCGCTTTTATAATTATTTTTATATCTTAAAACATACACAACAAAATGGCTGAACCCAAAGAAAAATTAAAAGAAAAAAAACCAAAAACTGATCTTAAAAAGATGGTTAAAAAAAATAAAAAAGAGGCTCGCGAGGAAAGTTCTAAACCAAGCGTGCTGAGTCACATGAAAGATGAAACCAAACAAGGAATTTATATGGTGGTGTTTTTCTTACTGGCTCTTCTCACCGCTCTTGCGGCCTTTCACGGAGCCGGTCCAGTTGGTGAAAAAATACTAACTGGTTTGAAATATCTTTTTGGTATTGGTTACTATTTATTGCCTTTGGTTTTTTTCATTCTTGGTATCTCATTTTTAAAAACGGAAAAGAGAAATTTTCAAACTTTAAAAACTATTGGAGGGGTTATCTTTTTGCTTTCAAGCTTAGGTATTATTGATCTGGTCGCACGAAAACCGGAAGGTATAACTGATGGTGGTATTATCGGTTGGCTTGTCGCTTCCCCGATGGATTACCTTTTTGCTTTTTGGGCCTCATTAATTATTTTTATTGCTCTAATAATAATTTCTTGTTTAGTGCTTTTTGAAACTAAATTCACCATCGACACTCTTTGCTTTTGGAAGCGTTTTGGAAACAATGAAGAAGAGGAGGAATACAATATAGAAGGAGACGAAGAATTGGATGAAGAAGAGGAAACCGAAGAAGATGAAGACGAAGAGGAAACTGAGCCTGAAACTCCAGAAAAAGAAAAAGAGGAAGAGAAACCTAAAAAAGAAAAACAACTAAAAGTTAACCTCGGGGAAGAAGAAAAAATGATGAGTGAATTCTCAATCAAGAGTCGCCCATCAACTAGTGACATTGTCTTCGTCCCCCCTCCCCTAGCCCTACTCGAAAAAGATAAAGGCAAGCCAGGTGTCGGAGACATCAAAGCCAATGCAAATATTATAAAACGCACCTTACAAAACTTTGGCATTGATGTGGAAATGGATGAAATCTCGATTGGACCATCAATCACTCGTTATGCATTGAAACCAGCCGAGGGTGTAAAACTGTCTCGTATCGTTGCCTTACAAAATGACCTTTCCCTAGCTCTCGCTGCCCATCCTATTCGTATCGAAGCTCCAATCCCAGGTAAATCACTCGTCGGTATCGAAATCCCGAACACGGCAAAAACTACTGTCGGAATGGCTTCCTTGCTTTCTAATGAAGAATATCAAACCTCTGAAAAACCTCTCTTGGTTGCTTTAGGTAAAGGTATCTCTGGTAAAAGTCATTTTGCCAATTTAGCTAAAATGCCTCACTGCTTGATCGCAGGAACAACTGGATCAGGTAAGTCTGTTACTATCCACACCATCATAAATTCTCTACTTTTCCGTAATTCGCCAGAAACTTTGAAGTTTATGATGATTGACCCAAAGCGTGTAGAGTTAACTTTATACAATAAAATACCCCACTTACTCACCCCAGTTATTACGGAAGCTAAAAAAGCCATTCTCGCCTTGCGCTGGGCCGCTAAAGAAATGGATCGCCGTTACGACATATTGGAGGCAGAGTCCTGTAAAGATATCGATTCCTATCACAAAAATATTTTAGCACCGGAGATTGAAAGAATTGAAGGGTTAAAAAGAAAAGGTAATTACGATCCAGAAAAAGATAAGCGACCGGAGACTATGCCATATATTGTGATCGTGATTGATGAGTTGGCTGATATTATGATGACCTACCCAAAAGAATTGGAATCAGCTATCGTCCGTCTGGCTCAGATGTCTCGTGCGGTTGGTATCCATTTAATTGTTTCTACTCAAAGACCATCTGTAAATGTTATCACTGGCCTAATCAAAGCCAATATCCCTTCTCGTATCGCTCTCCAGGTAGCTTCACAGATCGACTCTCGTACCATTTTGGATTGTCCAGGAGCTGAAAAACTATTGGGCGCAGGAGATATGCTTTATTTAGGTGGTGAAATGTCTAAACCAGCCCGTGTTCAGTCCGCTTATATTTCTGAAACTGAAGTCAAAAAGGTGGTTAAGTATTTAACTGATAGCTATCGTGATGCTATTCCTGAATTAATAGATATTAGTTCAGCGGAAAAAGGAGCTGGCAATGTATTGTTTAGTTCTAGCACTGAAGACGGTGATCTAAACGGTGAGGACGAAATGTATGAAGCGGCCAAAGAAGAAGTTATAAAAACCGGCAAGGCATCCACTTCATACTTACAACGCAAACTTGGTATCGGCTATTCTCGTGCAGCGAAATTGGTAGATATGATGGAAGAAAGAGGTTTTATCGGCCCATCAAATGGTTCCAAAGCTCGTGAAGTTTACGGAGCGGCGGTGCCAGCAAGTACTAGTTCAAATGAAGAAGATATTGGTGGCCCAGAAGAAACAGAAATGCCTGGTAGTGAAAACGGAGAAAAGAATTATTTGTAAAGATTAAGGCTGGCGAATTATTAATGGTCCGTCATTAATAATTCGCCAGCCACTACCCCACCAAACCCTATGGAACGTGAAAAAAACAAACGTAAAATTAAATACGCACTGATAATCCTGGCTTTCATTGTTGTTTGTGGATATTCACTCTATCAAGCGCAGAAAATTATTCAGGGTCCAGAAATAATTATCATCACGCCCAAAAACGGCACGACCACTAACCAGTCCCTAATAGACATAAGTGGTAAAACCGCCAATCTAACCAAACTAACTCTAAACGACCGATCAATTCTGAAAGATGAGGAAGGGTTGTTCACAGAAAAGTTTCTCCTCTCCTATGGCTACAACCAGTTGCGTCTAGAAGGTTGGGATAAGTTTGGAAGAAAGATCAGCAAGACATTAGAAATAATCTATAAATAAAAACGCAAAAAATCAACAAAAAACATTCAGTATTAATAAAATAAATTTAATAATATAAATATATGAAAAAGAAAGAAGCAAAAGCCCCGAAGACAATGGGATTATCAAAGATTGAAGATACCTTGCGAGATATTCGCGCTAAATTTGGCGATGACTCCATCATGAAACTTGGGGATAAACCTCATGTTGATGTGAATGCTATCTCCACCGGTTCTATCGGCCTAGACGCCGCCCTAGGTGTCGGAGGACTACCTCGTGGACGTATCATTGAAATCTTTGGACCAGAATCATCTGGTAAGACAACCCTCGCTCTTCACGTTGTAGCCGAAGCTCAAAAACTCGGTGGTATTTGTGCTTATATTGACGCTGAGCATGCGATGGATCCAGAATACGCCAAGAAGATTGGAGTAAAAATTGATGAACTTTTAATCTCCCAGCCAGACACCGGCGAACAAGGTTTGGAAATTGTGGAGAGTTTAGTTCGCTCTGGTAAGATGGATGTTATTGTCATCGACTCCGTGGCAGCCCTAACTCCAAAAGATGAAATTGAAGGCGATATGGGTGCTCAACATATGGGTAAACAAGCTCGTTTGATGTCACAAGCCCTTCGTAAATTAACCGCTATTGTTGCCAAATCTAAAACTATTGTTATTTTCATCAACCAAATCCGTATGCAAATCGGGGTGATGTTTGGTAATCCAGAAACCACCCCAGGAGGCAAGGCTTTGAAATTCTACACTTCAGTTCGTTTGGATATTCGCCGTATTGCTCAGATTAAAAAAGGAGAAGAAATTATGGGTGGCCGCGTCCGCGTTAAGGTAGTCAAGAATAAAGTCGCCGCTCCATTCCGCCAGACCGAATTTGATTTAATGTATAACGAAGGTATTTCTCGTGAAGGTGAAATCATCGCCCTTGGAGAAAAATACGGCATCATGAGTAAGTCTGGTGTCTCCTACTCTTTTGGGACTGAAAAACTCGGCCGTGGCTATGATGCAACTCGCCAATATTTAAAAGAAAATAAAGATTTGGCTGATAAAATTCTAGCTAAAATTAAAGAAAAGATTTCTGGCGGAGCTGATCAGGTGGCTGGAGCTGTGGAAGAACCCGAAGAAGCACCAGAGGAATAAAACTAAATAAAATGATAAAAAGAACGATAAAGATTATTACTAGACTGTTATCTATAATAATACCCTTATTATTTTTACTGTTTTCGATTAAGGAATATAACCTATCTCAAATAATAGGTGCACAATTAGGAGGTTGGGGTGGCTTGGGGGAAGAACTTTACGCTTTCTTTCTTTTTGGCTGTTTTTTATTAAGCTGCATACTGCCTATGCTAGCTTTTAAGAAGAAACTTTATGTTGATCCTGCTCCAAAACAAACGGAGCAAATAGCCAATAATAACATCATCGGTATCAAAGGTTTGCCAATAACTGTTATTACATTGACATGTATTGGAATCTTTATATTATCATTGCCATTGTGGGTATTCATATCATTCACTGATTCAAACGAGCTAATGACAACAATCTGGTTTATTTTTATTCTAATGATAATAATGTTTCTAGCATTAAAAATGTTAGCTAAAATGTATAAAAAATGAGTTAGTCTCAAAACATAAATAAACCAATTCTGATCACTTAGAAAACTTATCTTTATAGTAAGAATATTGGACTTTTAAAGGAAAATTATGTAGAATCGCCTTGTTAACAAATAAACAAACAATCCTATGGCAATGTTAGAATACAATGAAGCAGTCGAGAGAAAATATATCGTTTTGGAAGGACAACCTTATGAAGTCCTCTCTTCTCACGTTTTTCGAAAACAACAAAGAAAACCAGTTAATGCTACCAAACTCAAAAACTTGATCACTGGTAAAATAGCCGAACATTCTTTTCATCAAGCGGAAAAAGTTGAAGAAGCTAATATGTCCAAAAAAGAAGCCAAATACCTTTTTACCAATAAAGGTGAATTTTGGTTCTGCTCCCCTACCGACCCATCTAAGCGCTATATGATTTCCGATACCATTCTCGGACCTCAATCCAAATTCTTGAAACCAAACTTAATTCTTGATCTTATGGTCTTCCATGGAGACGAGGATGAAGACGAGGATGATGAAGGAAAAATAATTGGCGCTAAAATGCCTATCAAAGCCGAACTTTTAGTTAAAGAAGCGGCCCCAGCTGTTAAAGGTGATACCGTTACTGGAGGTAACAAACAAGTCACACTAGAGACTGGTGCTATCATCAATGTTCCGATGTTCATCAATCAAGGTGACGTGGTCATTATAAACACTGAAACCGGTCTGTACGTTGAAAGAGCTAACAAAGCGTAAAGAATAGTATACAGTATAAGTATATTGTATATGGAAAACGATTAAAATAGACCTTTGGTCTATTTTAATTTAGTAAAACCGCCGGTCTGACCAAGGCAGACCGGCGGTTTTTAAATACTTTTAATTCCTCACAATAAAAACAAAATCCGTCTCTTTTAGAGCGGATTTTGTTTTTCACCTGAGTGAGGATTTTCATTTTAAAAATATTGCGCAGGCTGACGAGTCGAGTATAGGAATTTCTTAGTAAAGAAATATCCGCTTTTTTAAAATGAATTCTCGAACGACTTTTATCGGGAGACAAATGGCAATAAAGCCATGTAACGAGCGCGTTTGATTGCTTCAGACAACTGACGTTGTGATTTGGAGCAAACACCGGTTCTAGTTCCAGACATAATACGAGCGTGGGGATTGATGAATTTTTTTAGAATATCAATATCCTTGTAGTCCACATTCTTGATGTTATTTTGAGAAAAATAGCACTGTTTCATAATATAATTTTAATTTGTTATTAAGCGGTTTGACATCCTGGATCCCCGCTTTCGCGAGGACGACTATATGAATAGTCGATTTAAAAAGGAATATCTTCGGGATTTATTTCTTCCGTTGGGTACTCAATTGTATCCATGGTGTCAGACTTACTTTCGGCTTTGGCCGGGGCTTTAGAAGCCGTAGCTTCCCCACCACCAAATGATCCCGTTGGGCGATCACTACTTGGACCAAACTGAAAGTTTTCAATAATCACCTCGGTACGATAATGCTTCACGCCGGCCTGATCATCCCAAGAACGAGTTGTCAGACGACCTTCCGCAAAAATACTGCGGCCTTTCTTTAAATATTGAGCGATCAATTCAGCTTGTTTGCCGAAAGCGACAATATTATGAAAATCGGTTTGATCTTTTTTAGCACCATCCTTATCCTTGTAGGTACGGTTGGTAGCCAAACTAAATGAACAGACTTTGATTCCAGATGGCAAAGCCTTAAGCTCTGGATCTCTGGTCAAATTACCGAATAGCATTACTTTATTGAGGTACATAGAAGATTTAAAAATTACTTTTAATAATTACTCCTTGATAAGTTCATCAATAGACTTATCGATTTCTTCCTGACTAGCTGGAGCTTTCTCCTCTTTCTTCACAGTAGCTTTCTTCTTGGCTACCTCTTCAGCAGCGACAAGTTTTGAACCATAAAGAGTATTTTCACGAACAGTTTTGATCAAAAGAAAACGTAAGACATTTTCGTTTGCATCCAAACTTTTTTTAACAGCGGCGATATCCTTATTATCCATTTCAAACTTAACCCAACCGAAGTAAGCTTTATCAAACTTACGGCGAAGTCCTCCCACCTGCTTGGCAATAGTATAAGCCAAGTCGGTTAATTTCGGAGCCTCTTCAGAGATAATCTCTGCACCCTTGATAAGATCCATTATTTTACCGACTTCAGTAGCGAGATTTTCCTCTGGCACTGAAGAGACGATATGATAACCAATCTCATACACCTCCATCTTTTCTGATTTTTCCATTATTAGAAAATTATTAATAATCCTTTGGGACAAACAAAAGTCTATCTTACGGGCGAACTTGTTATCTAGAACAAACTCTAACCTTAGTTACCGGATTTTGTGTCTAAAACACAATAATTCTCCTCTTGCGAGAAGACTGGTCCGAGCGAACTGGCTAGACATAAACTAGCATGAAAAAACCCTTTAAGCAAGGGTTAATTTCCTCATTAAGCCACTACTATTGTTAGACCATCCCAGATCGGTAAGATAACAGCGTTCTGTCCCATCTTATTAAAAACAATCTTGTTTATTTCCTTCATCCAGTCTGCCATTTTATCTTCACTTTTTTCGTAAGTTACCAAGGAAGCCCAGAGAGTGTTGTCCAACAAAATTAAGCCTCCTGGTTTAATCAGTTGTAAAGATTGTTCAAAATAAGTTTTATAGTCCCCTTTATTGGCATCGATAAATATTAAATCAAAGTGTTGTTTTTCTTGTATCAAACCCTCCAATATTTCTACACCTTTACCCTGGACTAATCTAATCTTGTCATTTAGACCTAATCTAGAGAACCATTTTTGGGAATATTCAGTATGTTCGGATCTAGATTCACAAGTTATCAATTCTCCGTCTGGAGGCAGGGCCTGGGCCATCTCAGCCGCAGTAAAACCTCTAAAGGTACCGAGTTCTAGTACACGCTTGGCTTTTATAGCCTTTATGAGTAAAGTAATGAAACGCACCTCACTAACGGGACTTTGCATGCTAGAGCTATACATCTTCCCAGTTTCTTTCAAGTAATCTCGCATCTCTTGAGTTTCTGTCTCTATCACAAATTTGTCCGCATAAGAAACAACTCGGGGAGTAGCCAAAATATTTTTATTCCAAATTCGAATTCGCAACCAAAAAAATTTTCTTATCAATCTAAAGAATTTCATAAAAATAATTTAAATTTGAATAGAAAAATATTTCTTGGAGTTTTCCAAAAGTTGATGTTTGACCCAGAGAATATCTTCGCCACGAATCTCAGCGATTTTTTCGACGACTTTATGAACATAAGCAGGTTCATTTCTCTGCCCACGATATGGTACTGGTGCAACATATGGAGCGTCAGTTTCTGCCATTATCATATTGAGTGGAGTCTTCTTGATCACCTCATCATAACTATGAGCAAAAGTAATTACTCCAGTAAAGGATAAAGTAAAACCGATCGCTAGGAATTTTTGCGCAACCTCCCAGTTACCAGCAAAGAAATGAATATTGCCTTTAACTCCCTGACCTTCGAGCATGGCCAAAACATCATTATATGCCTGACCTTGAGGATATAAGGTGTTTTTTACAGCATCGCGAACATGAATCATTAAAGGCTTATTATATTTTTTTGCTAGTGAAATATGGGCCCAAAAAACTTCTTTTTGACGAGAAATTTCTCGTTTCATTAAATCACCCTCTGTCATTCCCGCGCAGGCGGGAATCCAGTCTTCATTATTGGGATCAAGACTATTTAAGAGTCCTGGATTCCCGCCTGCGCGGGAATGACAATCAGAAGAAGTTATGTTTTTGTTTGAAGTTTTATCGGCTAGACGAAAATAATCCAATCCGCACTCACCAATTGCTACCACTTTTGGCATTTTTACCAATTCTTCATATTTAGCGACATCAAAATTTTGGTCCAGATCACCCTCGGGATGACAGCCGACGCAAGCAAAAATGTCTGGATTTTCCTGAGCCAAACGAACTGATTCTTTTGAACTTTCATAATCTCCACCCACTGAAATAGTCGCCGTGTTATTGGCGCGCATATTAATCAAAACACCGAGCAACTCGGGGCCGTAATCCTTGAAACTGAGATGAGAGTGAATATCAATGTATTCCATATAAATAGTATAAAGTATGAGTATATAGTATAAGGAAGATGAAATGCAAGATAAATGGCTGGAATTCGCAGAGCGAATTCCAGCCATTATAGTCTTACTTAATAATTAATCTTTCCCCCCTTAAGCTGTTTGATTTCTAATGGGATATAAACACTTCTTTTTACAGGATCAACTACTAAAGTACCATGAGTCTTTGTAACGATTTCTTTTTGATTGGCTAAAAAGTCCATCATTTTATCAACAGGACCACTCTTAATAGCGCTGTTAATCGTCTGAAGCACTATTGAACCAAGTTCGATTGCTCCAGCCGGCGCAGAATCTAGGTTTCTATATGAAGTTGGAACTGAAGTGTACACACCATCGTATTCAGGCTTATTTGTCCAACCATTTAAATATATAGTTGATGAAAATACTAAAGAGCCCTTGAAACCGATTTCACGAGCTTCTTTGATAAACATGTCCGGAGCAGAAAGTAGTGTTACATAAATAGTATCAACGCCTGCACTTTTTAATTTTAATAATTGGGTTTTAACATCTTTATCTGTCATAGCAAAAGACTCACCGATTACACTAGATGATGACAAGCCAGAACTTTGGGCAATCGAGTCTTTTAATTGAGTTCCGAATTCATTATTGAGATACAAAATACCTAGTTTACTAACTTTGGTTCCACTCTTCCAATTCTTGAAAGCATCCGATTCTGAAGCATTAGATACGAACATCTGGAATGCATTCTTGTAGATTGATGGAATGTCAGCATAAACAAAAGTTGCAAATAAAGGAATGTTTTTATTCAAACCATTGAGATAAGACGCCACAGCTATACTTGAACCAGAAGTTGAAGTAATAATCACATCAACTTTTTTCAGTTCAATCAAATTTTTTGTTGCTAATACTGCATCATTTGGACTATTTTTATTATCCTCATAATAAACTTCTAATACTTTACCGTTGGCGTTTATTTCATTCAGAGCTTGATCAAAGCCTTTTTTCATAATCTCTCCCACAAATGACGTTGGTCCACTCAATGGTACCAACACCCCAATCTTTACAACATTTGTATTTGAAGATGATTTTGTAACACCCCAAACCACCAAACCAAGAACAACCAATATTAGTACGATAATCCCTATTATTTTTTTCATTTTAATTTTTATTAATTTATAATTTTTATATTCAACACTATTTTTCTTGAAGTTATTCTTTTCTCATAAACAATGGCTCCGTCAAAGCTTTTCCCAGACGGACCGCTTGAATAACTTTTGCAGAAGTTTCTGGTAGCAGAGGTTGCATCAAACGTCCAATAGTTAGCAGATTTTTTAACAAGTGTTTAAGATCAAGGGAGGCAGCTTCTGGGTCAATTTTTATTTTTTTAAATGGTTGTTCTCTTTGAATGTAACTATCACTTTCTCGAATCAAACTCCAGATTGAGTCCATCGCGATATTAAGTTTAAAATTCTTGAAGGCTTCATCATACTCGTCGGGATTACTTCGTAAGAGTTCATCATCAATGTCCTCCATAGTAAGATAGATCTGGTAACTGTCAGCCATTTTTAAAACCCGACTAGTTAGATTACCTATTCCATTCGCTAGATTTGCGTTGTAAGCCTCCTTTAAACCCTCGGTCGTAAATGGAGTGTCCTCAAACGGATGCAATTCGCGTAAGACAAAATATCTCAAAGTTTCTGTTCCATACTCTGAAATGATGTCTAATGGATTAATGACATTACCTAAATCCTTACTCATCTTGATACCCCCTGCGCCAGTTACAAAACCATTTACAATAACCTGCTTTGAGCAAGGTAAATCCACCGACATTAGCATCGCCTGCCACATCGCTGATTGTTGGCGTAGATTGTCTTTGCCACAGTATTGAGTTACCGGCCACCACTTCTCAAATTTCTCCATCTCCTCCGGCCAACCAATAGCCGAAATGTAATTTACCAAAGCATCGAACCAAACGTACATCACTTGATCGGGATCACCTGGTACCTCTATACCCCACGGCATCTTAGTCTTCAAACGAGAAATACTGAAATCTGACAAGCCACGTTCTACAAAAGATTTGATTTCGTTCAGACGAAAATCTGGCACGACAAAATCCGGCTGGTCTTTGTACAATTTTAACAAACGATCTTGGAAAGCCGAAAACTTGAAGAAATAGTTTTCTTCATTAAGTAGTTCAATCTCACGGTTGGGGTGATCAGGACATTTACCATTCACTAATTCGGAGTCGGTCTTTTCCAATTCACAACCAACACAATATTTTACAGAATATTTTCTTTTCTCAATGTAGCCATTTTCCCTACATTTAGTCCAAAATGCTATAGCTGATTCGATATGATTTCTATCGGAAGTTCGGATAAAGTTTATCTCTGGCATAATACCAAGCTTTGGCAACAATGCTTTAAACCGAGCCGCATAATCATCAACATAAGCTTGGGTTTCAACCCCAAGTTCTTTAGCTTTATTAAATATTTTAACCCCATGTTCATCCGTACCAGTATTAAAGAAAACTTCATGACCTTGAATTTTCTTGTAGCGGGCAATAGCGTCAGCACGGACAAACTCTAAAGCGTGACCTAAATGAGCCTCGGCATTAACATAGGGTAAAGTCGTCGTAATATAAAAATTACCCTTTAAATTTGTTTTCTTGTTGTTCATGATTTCTGAAATATTAGAGAACATTTTTTCTCATTCTAATCTTAAATTTCTCAATATCGTTAAAGTATTCCATTAGGGCGGTGACCATCGGAACAGAAATCAACAAACCAACAAAGCCAGCCAATTCCCAACCGATAACCATAGAGATAACAACAATAATTGCCGGCACACCGACAATCTTGCGAACAACCAAAGGATAAATCAGGTGGCTTTCAAATTGCTGAATAATGATATAAAGACCGGTTACCAACAACGCTAGAGTAAAACCACCTGAAGCGTAACCAAATAAAATTCCGGGGATTGCTGAGAGGATTGGACCAAATAAAGGTATAACCTCAAAGACGGCAGCGAGTAAGGCCAGTAACAAAGCATTTGGAACACCTAAAATAGTTAAACCTAAAAACACCAAGACACCGATCAGGACCGCCAGCAATAACTGCCCCTGCATCCAGAGACCGATTTTCTTTTGTGAACGTTGCCAAAGGTCAATAATATATTCCTCTTTATCAAGTGGGGCTACAATACGAATAAATTTCTCGATTCCCCTCTCCTGGGCGGCTAAATAAAAGGATAAAACAAGCATTATAATAAAACTAGTCACACCACCAAATACCAAACTAATCGTATTCATAAAACTATCAGAAAAAGTTCCAGCTGCTTTATTTACATTAGACACAAAATCTCGCAAAGCAGAACCGCGAGTTAAAACATTGTCAGCTAAGGACGACGGCAATTTAGCTAAATCAGAAACTGTGTTTTGACTCTGGTTAGCACTGGCATTATTTATAGCGGTATCAATAGCTTGTTGTGATCTGGTAATTCCGGCTGATAAATCAGCCACAACTTTCTGCGAGTTACTAATAGTAGGATTATCGTTAACAGAAATAATTTTTGTTGATTCTAAATATTTTGGTAGTTGAGATAAGAAGGTTGAAGTTTCGTCCAAAACTGTCGGAATAAAGAAGTAGAAAACACCAAAGAATAAACCCAAAAAGGCGCCATAAGTTATCATCACCGCGGGAACACGGGCAATCCTGTACTTTTTAAAGAATAGAGTGATCGGTTCAATGGCGGTTGCCAAAATAATCGCCACTAGAATAACTAGGACTAAATCACGGAGAATAAACAGCGCTATAAATAACACCGAAATGAGTAAAAACTTAAAAATTGACTTGGCACTTATATCAATAAGTTGCGGTTGGCGTGGCTCTTCTTTCATAGATTCATAGTAACACGCTTTTTACATTAAGAAAAGATTTCGTGGCTTTTTACACAAGCAATAAATCTTGGAATCAAAATCTTATTTTAGAGCCTTTTTTACCAGTTCTATCCTTTTTTCTCTATTTCCTGTAACAGTAATTATTTTAACTTCACTTTTTTGGGAAATTTCAAGTAATATATCTATAAATAATCCATTAACAGCATCAATAAAAGTATTGTCAGTGTCCCGGATTTTATCATCCACCAAAACCACTCCTAGGGCTGTTGGAATTAATATCAACACATCCAAGTTTAGTATGTGCTCTAGAGCCATATTTTTAATCCTTTGTATAATTTCCGGACCGAAACGACCGAGCTCGTGCAAATAAGAAGCATAAACATAATTATCAATTACACAACGATCAAAAATAATGTTTTGTTCTTTATTGTTGGTTATTTGGTCAAAAAGAAAATTGGTAATAACCATCTGACTCTCTTCATTAGCGCCTTGATTGATTGCCAAATTTTGTTTCGCCACAACATCGCGATAAGTTATTTCTGGAGTAATATATTCAGGAAAATTCTGAACAAAATCTTTAATAAAAGTTGTTTTACCTGTATTTTGTGGACCTATAACAGCGATACGCATAGATATATTTTTTACAATTAATTACCAAACTTAGCCTCCTTAAATTTTATTAAACCTTCAATACCCAAACTATATATCCATTCAACAAAAGCTTTTTCATTGTCAGTTGTAGCGGTAGCTAAAATATCTTCTTTTTTATATTTATTTAAAGCTTCAATTATGAATTCAATTCCCCCACCGTGCGACATCTGATATTTTCTATCTATAACGGGCATTAGATTAACAAAATCAGTTTGCACAGACTCCCATTCAGCTAAAGACAGAACTCTATCTTTGGGAGATTCTAAAAAAACATAATTATCATTATAATGTTCTCCAGGTATAACCCGGACACTGTATTTTTCACCTATCACCCTAATTGCCTCCTCAGGCACTTTTATCGAATGATTGAAGTGAAAAAATTGTTCACCATTTAAATAATTCACATAACCAGACTCCACTGTCTGATAGCCTTTCCCCCTTAAGATTCTTAAGGCTTTTCTAACCTGCTTTTCAATTTCAATTTCATAAACGCCAAGCATTAACTCGTAGGCTGAGGGTTGAGGATTTTTACTTATATATTCGGATGCTTCTTTTCCACCATATCTAACCTGAGAATACTGTTCCACACTCTTAATAGTGTCTAAAGATATAACAACATCTTTATTATCTTCCGATCGGAAACTACTAGCAATCCAATAAATAACAGACAGGGCGGTATTCTTATCCTCCTTGAGCATTGCCTTGATTCGCTCAAGAGCTTCAGGTTTAAAACGTGAGATGTTTTCCTCTGCTTTTTGTTTTATTTTTCTAAACTCTTCATCGAGCTCTATCTTTTTTGTTTCGGACGCTAAAGAATTATATTCGAAAACTAAATCTTTTAATTCCTTTTCTTCTTTATCAATACTCTCGGTTAATTCCTCAGGTATTTTATCTCCAAGAATCATAGTAAAGATTCTAAAACATCTCAGTCTATCAGCTGGGGATTTTATTTTTTCTTGAGTTTCTGCCAAAAGTTCTCCAGTTTCTGTGCTAAAGACTTTAGTTTCACCATAATTCTCCTTATTCATAAGTTTAAACTTTAAACCATTCGGTAAAGTCTTCTTTCTTTCCCTTACCAACCATCGCCAAGTTTAATTTTTCATTCTTGAAAATCTCCCGAGCTAACTTACGTATATCCTCTGCGGTAATCGCCAAAATTTCTTTTTTGAGTTTTTCTGGATTCTTTAATTCCTTGTGGTAAATCTCTTGCCCAGCATAAAATTCAGCCAATTCGTCCGATGATTCCAAACCAAGAGTGAAACTGCCAGTCATCTGGTTTTTTACTTTAATAAGTTCCTCTGGAGATACCAACTCATCCTTAAGTCGTTTAAACTCATTCAAAATAGCCTCAGTAGCCACTTTGACACGGGAATTATCTAATCCTGCCGCTACAGCTAAAACACCGTGGTCTGACGACAAATCTGCTGCCGCTCGAACATAGTAGCAAACCCCCATTTCATCACGTAGTTTTTTGAATAAACGAGAACTCATACCACCACTTAACACTCCCGACATAACACTAAGAATGGTTCTTTTTTTACTATAGGTATCGAAGGTTCGGACACCAACAATAATATGTGATTGATCAGTTTCTTTGTTAAAAACCAAAACTTGAGGTGTTGTCTGAATCTCTTTTACTTTAAGCTTCGTTTGTTTCCTCCCCTCTGGCATTCCCTTAAAAGCTGTAGTGATCTTTTTAATAATTGTTTTTTCATCAAAATTACCGGAGACAACTAAAGTGGTAGCTTTTGGCAAATAATTTTTTCCACGATATTTAACAAAGTCCTCACGAGTCATTTTTCGGACAACATCTTTGGTACCAGCAATACTCCAGCCGGCCGGTTGATCACCGTAAAGTAACTCGTTGAAAACTTCCTCCACTTTTCTTTGGGGTAAATCTTCATACATGTTTATTTCTTCGCAAATAACTCCTTTTTCTTTCTCTATTTCCTTTTCATCAAAAACCGGATGTAAATACATATCGGAGATAACATCCAAAACTTTGTCCAAGTGTCTGGCTTCAGCCTTGGCATAATAGCCAGTGTATTCAGTTGAAGTAAAAGCGTTGTATCTGGCACCCACTCCATCTAGTTCACTACTAATGTCTGAGGCTTTGGGACGCTTCTCAGTACCCTTGAAACACATGTGCTCAAGAAAATGAGATAAACCATTAATATCTTTGGTTTCATATTTAGAGCCAGCTTCTACCATTACCAAAACTGTCACTGTAGG
This sequence comes from uncultured Candidatus Saccharibacteria bacterium, assembly GCA_964583845.1. Lineage (GTDB taxonomy): Bacteria > Patescibacteriota > Minisyncoccia > Phycocordibacterales > GWA1-40-21 > JBAWVR01. The sequence goes on along the minus strand of CAZOXG010000016.1, from coordinate 4,272 downwards.
GTTATCCTTCATTGGAACAGTAACCACACGCAGACCATTAGATAAGATTTTTCGTTTGAAATTCATATGTATTGTCATCCCCATAAAAATGGGAATCCAGGATTAATTTAGTATTAAAACCAATTCCGATTCCTGAATCCCCGCGTTCGCGAAGATGACAGAAAGAGAAGAATTGACTTAGTCAGTTTAGCATAAAAGCCTAAATGAGAAAGCCCCGCGGTTCGCTTTGCGAACCGCGGGGCTTTTCAATATTATTTCAGTTTGTCTTTCAAATATGCTTCAAGATTTTCAAGCTCCACTCTCTCTTGTTCACCAGTATCGCGATTACGAACAGTCACACCGGCATTCTTTTCTACCGTATCAAAGTCCACAGTCACACAGAAAGGCGTACCGATTTCATCCTGACGGCGATAGCGCTTACCGATATTGCCATTGTCATCGAATTCACACATAAACTGTTTTCTGAGCTGACCAAAAATTTCTCTAGCTTTTTCCACGAGCACCGGCTTATTTTTAAGAAGTGGAAAAACAGCCACTTTAACTGGAGCCAGACGTGGATCCAATTTTAAAAACACCCTCTTATCATCTCCCTCACCTACTTCAGTATAAGCGTTATCTATGAACATTAAAAACAAGCGGGCTAGACCAACAGAAGTTTCCAAAATGTGTGGAATATATCTTTGTTTTGTTTCTTCATCAAAATAATCTAAAGACACACCAGAAAATTTAGAGTGCTGTGACAAATCCCAATCTCCGCGCGCATGAACACCCTCTACTTCTTTAAAGGCTCCACCAAAGAAGCTAAAAGCATATTCAATATCATAAGCTTCGCTCGCATAGTGGGCTAATTTTTCATGCTTGTACCAATGTAATTTTTCGGCTGGAATACCATAATGTAAATACCACTGCCAACGAACGTCTTGCCACATCTCATAAAGTTTTTTTGTCTCACCTGGAGTATGAAAATATTGCATCTCCATTTGCTCGAACTCGCGAGTTCTAAAAATAAACTGACGTGCAGCGATCTCATTACGAAAAGCTTTACCAACCTGAGCAATACCAAAAGGTAATTTAGGATGTAAAGAATCTAGGGTGTTTTTATATTCAAGATAAATACCACCGCAAGTTTCCGGACGGAGATAAACCGCATTTTCTTCGGACAAAGTATCTACCGGTGATCCAAGGTTAGATTTTACCATTAAAGAAAAAGCTCTGGCGGAAGTTAAATTTTTTGATTTACAATTTGTACAGATCAATTTACCGGCGGCACGTAATTTATCCATTTCCTCATTCATGGTTTCCAACGGCATTTTATCATCAATAGTTACCCCCAGACTCTCTAGTAGATGATCCGCACGAAATCTAGATTTACATTCCTTACAATCCACCTGAGGATCCTGAAAACCTCCCACGTGACCTGAAGCCACCCAGGTTTTAGGGTGCATAAAAATAGCACTATCCAAACCATAGACGTCATCTCTCATTTGAACCATATCTTTCAACCATGCATTCTTGATATTTTCTTTTAATAAAAGACCGTAATGACCGTAATCGTAGACCCCTGCAAAACCTCCATATATCTCGGAACTTGGATAAACAAAACCTTTTCTTTTGCAGAGGGAGATAATTTTCTCCATATTATTTTCTGTTTGCATACTGTATTTAATGTAAATAATTATTTAGTGACTTTTGCATTATCTGAATTGAAATTTGGGTCTCCGGCCAAATTCGTTGTTAACAATTCGGCTGAAGCAGTAACTTCATTATTCGTATATGTATCTATACCACGAGCCGAAGATTCTGTTAAGAGTGTTGGTATAGTGTCAAACTGACTCAAACTTGGAACAAAAGAAATCTGAAAAGACATATTTTTCGGCGGACTATTGCGGCCAGTCCCCCCTTTTATAGTTCCTACATTCCAAACCACCTCTCCACCAACAGAATTATATGTCACGTCTTCATCAGTCGGACTAATAATACCGAGCCACTTAACATAATTCGGCAATCTGGCTGAGACCACCACATTGGATAGATCATTTATAGCACCGCCAATCGTCCAATTAATTGTGTACGTAGTTTCTTGTCCGACCACTGGAGGAATCGGACCAGTATTCTTAAATACTCCAGTTTGACTTTGAGATTTTGAAGTTAAACGAACGTCGGAAGTTATCTTGAGAGTACGAACAGCTGAGTAACTCACACTTTCTGGAACCCCTGTATCTCCAACACGTCGCCCACTAGCAGAAACTTCAAAAGAAGCACTGTTCTGAGCACCGGTGGTCAAGGATGTATTTCCAGCTAAAGTAAAATCAAAACCTAAATTACCAGTATCTCCAGGATCTAAAACAGCCAAATTTTCGTTCGTGGTTTTATCAAAAACAATCGTATCATCAAATGACTGATAAAAACCATTGGAAACGCGAATAGTACTACGATTTATAGCTGTTCCTTTTAACTTAACCACGAAGCGGGCATCATTAATTTTATTTGGTAAATTATTTTGCCAAGTTAAATCAGCGCGAACGGATTTACCAGCTTGAGTTGAATATCCGGCATCAGTTGAACCATTAAGAGCAACAGAAACACTGAGGAATGGTTTGCTCAAGACAACGGTCTGACTAGTAGTAAAGAAGACTGAACCTATCTTTGTCTCATTAGTTTTATCCTTTAAGCCAATTGTAAACTTAAGGACTTTTTCCTCTCCTTCTTGCCCGTCAAAGACTCCAGTCAAATGAATTTTACGAGTACCACCAGGTTCTAAATCACCCAAATCCCAAGCATTTTTACTAAAGGCTGCTGGGTCTGATTTTTTTAAAGTAAATCCTGAAGCAAAATCACCATTCAACATCAACCCAGAAATAACCTTCTGAGAGTTTGAGTGAACTTCAAGAACAAAGTCAGTAGTCTGACCTGATATTGTTTCTTTAAGACCGGTTAGAGTTAAACTGAGCGGGGCTGTAGAAATCAAAACTTCTTTCTGAGCTTTTTTGTTTAAAATAGCATTAGAGCTTGGCAAGCGGTACTCCAATGAAGCAGAAATTAGTTTTTTATCGTTTTCAGCTCCGAATAAAACTACCTGAAACTTCTTTTCGATAGTTGACCCAGCTGTAATATCGCCCAAAAAAACTGATTCTCTCCTAATGTCTTTACTTAGGTTTGTACTAGCTCTAGTTCCATCTGGATACTCCATAAGCAAATCCACTGTTTTCAGATCAACAGTGTTATCATTCTTAACTCTAATAGTAAAAGTAGTTTCGTCTCCAGCTGAAACTGATTGCAATCCGTAAATTTCTAAACCTAAGTTCTTAGCAGAAATAATATTACTACCAGAAAAAAATTTGTAAGCTGAAAAACTGGCCGCAGCAATAAAAAAAATAATTGAAAAGATTAATATTTTTGAAACCCAATTTCCACTTGTTTTTCGATTAGACATAATATCTGTTTGATCAAAATTCGTCTCGTCTGGCACCAACTCCTCATTGTTTGCGCCCCACCCTGGTGTATCCTGAATATTTTGAGTACGTAAACGGTGTCGCCGAGTAACATCAAAATACTTTTCCTTATCACGTGAATAAAGACCTTGTTTAATTTTTTCAATTTTACTTTGATCATTCATACTGTGAATATTCTAACATTAAAGTTGAGTTTCTTTAAGGGCTATGTTAATCCTCTCCACCGCCGACAGACGAACTGTTTCAAATTTTTCTAAAATATCTAGACTCCAGTCTGAATCTAGAGTGTATTCTTCAAGATCCTGATAAATACCAAAATAACCCAAGTATCGCAAAAATCTTAAAACTAAAAGGGTTTCAAAGGAACGAGACAAGTGAGCCGGTATATTTTCTTTTAAAGTAAAATCGTAGGCTTTGACAGTAAGTTCAAAAACTTCCATTGTTTTTTCTTCTCCAGTAATCAAACGCTTAATTAAAGAAAAGTATCTCGCCCAAACTAAAAAAATGTCTGGTTCCTCCCGTAAAATTTTATGTAGATCAGATTCTTTTTTAGCCCCAGTCAAACGCCAGACTTCTTTACCGCGAACTAAAGAAACTTCAACCCGTGAAAAATCCTGAAGACTAAAACGTAGTTTTGATTCTAGTTTTCTGACACCTTGGGCTACTGCTCCTAAAAAACCAAAATCCTTGGTAAATAGGTAAATATACTTCCCCGCTTCACCAGTTGGACGATTAGTTATTACAAAGGCATCAGTATGGTAAATGGGGTGAGACATAAAAAGTATGAGTATATAGTATAAGTATAAGGAAGATAGAATAT
>CAZOXG010000015.1:0-21723 GCA_964583845.1 uncultured Candidatus Saccharibacteria bacterium | reverse complement strand
ATATTAAATATTATATTTAATATAATATTTTCTCCAATTCAATTTGGTTTACAAAATATGTGGCTAGCCTCGATAGATATTCTTTTAGTTTTAGGAACTTTAGTTTGGGCCTTTATTGCTATTTTTCCAATTACTTCTTGGGTGGTTTATTTGAACATTCCTTACCTTTTGTGGGGAGCATTCGCAACTATTTTGCAATTTACGATTGTATATTTAAATAGATAGAATTTGAAACGGCCCCCTCGGATTGTCGAGGGGGCCGTTTCTTTTTGATGATTTTTGCGCTATAGTAATTTTACTTATGAAAAATGCCAAATTAATCGCTGATAAGCTTTTTCCTTATGTTTTAAACATTGAGGAAATAGAAAATAAATATCCGGAAAGAAATTTACCGGCTGACAAATTTGTGACGAGAGCTGGTCCAAGCCCAACAGGTTTTATGCACTTGGGTATTCTTTATACTTGTCTCATTGATGAACGTTTGGCCCATCAAACTGACGGCATTTTTTACTTGAGAATCGAGGACACGGATCAGAAGAGAGAAGTAGAGGGGGCAACCAAAGTGATTGTTGATAGTCTAAAATATTATGGCATCATGCCTGATGAGGGTGAAGTAGAGTTGGGGAAAGAAGTCGGTTCCTATGGCCCATACAAACAAAGTGCTCGTTTAGATATTTATCGCGCATATGTTAAATGGTTGGTAGAAAATAATCTGGCTTATCCTTGTTTTGCAACTTCCGAGGAATTAGAAAAAATAACCAATGACCAAGAGACTCAGAAAATTCGTCCTGGTTACCGTGGTCAGTGGGCCATCTGGCGTGACAAAAGTGATGAAGAAATTTTGGCAGCCTTAGAAGCTAGAAAATCTTTTGGTATTCGCTTTCGCTCTAACGGAAATTTTGAAAATAAAGTTAAAGTTTTTGATATGGTTCGTGGTCAACGCGAAATGTCAGAAAATGATTTGGATTTAATTTTATTGAAGTCAGATGGTTTTCCAACCTATCACTTCGCCCATGTTGTTGATGATCATTTGATGAAAACCACTAATGTGGTTAGAGGTGATGAATGGTTGTCTTCTTTGCCAATTCATTTACAATTATTTCAAGCTTTGGGCTGGACCGCACCAACCTACTGTCATTATTCTCCAATTCAAAAGATGGATAACGGTGCTCGTCGTAAGCTAAGTAAACGTAAAGATCCAGAAGCGAATGTTCAATTTTTTACTGATGCTGGATATTTACCGGTGGCCATTGTTGAATATTTGATGAATTTGCTAAACTCTGGTTTTGAAGATTGGCGCAAAGCTAATCCAACTTTGTCCTATAAAGAATATAAACTTGAGGTTAAAAAATTTAGTCCGAGTGGGGCTTTGTTTGACCTAAATAAACTGGATGATATTAGTAAAAATATTGTGGCCAGTTTGACTGTGGATGAAGTTTACAATATGGTTTTAGAATGGGCTTTGAAATACGATCAGGAGTTGGCTGGTTTGCTCACACGGAATGTAGAATACAGCAAGGCTGTTTTTGGAATTGAAAGAGGTATTCCAAACGGACGAAAAGATATTGCCAAGTGGTCTGATGTTAAAACTGAAATTGGTTATTTCTTTGATGAATTTTTCGCAACAAAGACAGAACAAAGTAAAGCATTGTTGGCGGGGTTAAATTGGAACGATGTGGTATCGGCTACCAACAAGTTTGCTGAAACTTACGAACCAAATGACGATAAAGATACTTGGTTTAATAAAATGAAAGCGGTGGCAACTCAACTGGGTTATGCGACAAACGGTAAAGATTTTAAATTGGAACCGACTAAATACAAAGGGCAAGTGGCAGACATTGCCAAAATGGTCCGTGTGGCTTTGACCGGAAAAACTAATTCGCCAGATTTGCATCAGGTAATGAAAGTTTTAGGGAAGGAGAGATCGGTGAAGAGATTGACGAGTTGGAAGTAAATATTTTGAATTAAGAAAAATTATATTTCTGTCATTGCGAGGCTTCTGCGAAGCAATCCAGGAATCGGAAAAGTCTTAATTCAAAACAAAAACTAAGATGGATTGCTTCGGATTACCTCGCAATGACGGTCAAAAAAAGTAATTCAAGTAAATAAATAGATCGGCAGTCGCCCAAGGCGTACTGCCGATCTATTTATTGGTTCATCACTTAGATACTAATGGGCCACTGCTAAACAAATTATTTTCTTGGCTCCTGCTTGCTTTAAAACTTTTTTAGCTTCCATCATTGTGGCTCCAGTTGTTATAACGTCATCCAATAAAATAATATTTTTACCACGTATTAAATCCGGATTTTTTACTTGAAAACAATCGTTTAAATTTTTTAATCTTTCAGTCCGATTGTGGGTGTGTGATTGTCTCTCGGTATCTCTAACTTTTATTAGTAATTTATTGTTAAAAATAAAATTATTACCGCCGTCAATTTTATCTAAACCTTTGGCTAAACGTTCTGTTTGATTAAAACCTCGCTCCGACAGTCTTTTTCTGGAAACTGGTATAGCTACCAGTAATGGTTTTTGAAAGTTTTGAAAGATCTCCGCTTCTGATATCTCTTGTAAAAGATAATCATAAAGTAGTCTGGATATTTTTTCCGTAATTAAAATATCTCCGCGATATTTAATTTCCCAAATGGCTGAGCGAATTAGTGGTTGTTGATAGGAAAACACAGCCTTAAAGTTTTTTTCGGTCAAATCTTTGGCCGGCTTTAATGTTCTCCATAAATCCTCATCTGAAATTTCTAGGAATTCTTTAGCCAAACCAGTTCTAGGGAAGATGGCCTCGATTAACCATTCATAGATTTTGTTAATAGTTGCTAACATTATCTTTTTTTATGTTATAATAATAGCGTAAGTTTTGTATTTTTGCATTTAGCTATGTCAAACCCTTTTTCTGGTCTGTTAAATATGTTTGGATCTCATGAACAAGGTGAGAGTGTTTTGGGTATTGATATTGGTACCTCAACAATTAAATTAGTTCAGCTCAAAAGAAAAAAAGGCAAGGCTGTACTTGAAACCTATGGTGAGATTGCCCTCGGCCCTTATGGGGGACAGGAGATTGGCCGAGTTGTAAATTTGACCTTAGATAAGGTTAGTGAAGCAGTTAAAGATTTGATTAGGGAATCTGGTGCAACTACAAGTTCCAGTGGTTTGTCATTGGCCATGGCTTCGAGTTTAGTTAAATTTATCAAAATGCCAGATGTGGATGATAAACAATTAGAACAAATGATACCGATGGAAGCACGTAAATATATCCCCGTTTCTTCATCGGAAGTCTCAATAAATCATTGGCTCTTACCAAAAGAAGAAAGCCCTTTTTCAGAATTCGAAGGTGCACGCCAAACTTTAGAAGATAAAAATCGCGATGTCTTGCTTATTGCTGTGCATAATGACGCCATCAATAAGAGTAATACTCTTGTTCGTATGTCTGGTTTATCCAATGTTCAAACTGAAATAGAGATTTTTAGTAGTATACGTTCTATTACTGAACAAAGTTTAGATCCACAGATGATCATGGATTTCGGAGCCGGTTCAACAAAAATCTACATAGTAGAAAGAGGTATTTTAAGAGCTTCGCATATTGTAAACCGTGGAGCCCAAGATATTACCTTAGCCTTGTCTCGTTCCCTCAATGTGTCTTTTGATGAAGCCGAAAGTATTAAGAAGGAAAAGGGAATTGTCCAAGGACTCCAGAACAAAGAAGTGTCTGATATTTCTTCAATTAACCTAGACTTTATCTTTTCTGAAACTAGAAGAGTTCTTTTGGAATATCAAAAGAAATACAATAAAAATATTGGCCAAGTTTACCTTTCAGGTGGCGGTGCTGCTCTAAAAGGCTTGAGAGATGTGGCAGAAATTAACCTAAGTGTGCCAATCAAGATTGCCGACCCTTTTTCTAAGGTGGAATACCCAGCTTTTTTGGAGACAATTTTGCAGTCGGTTGGTCCCGAATTTTCTGTGGCCGTCGGTTTGGCTTTAAGAAAGTTAGAACAATCAGAATAATCTATTTGTGGATAGCGTTTTTATTTTCTTGTAGTATAATTAATATAATCTTTTTCTTAAGAACTTTATGGAAACTAAATTTCAAACATCATTTATTCCTAAAAAGCCTACTATCGTAGAGGTTTCGTCTGCCGGGTCTAGTGTCAGTTTGTTTTTAGTGCTCTCTATTTTTATTTTCGTGGCGACCGTAATTTTTTCGGGATTTGTGTATTTTTATAAAGTAAACAGAGTTAATTACTTAAATCAAGTTATTACTTCAGTCAATGAATCCCATACTAGACGGAGTGATCAAGTAACTACTCAAAACCTTATTGCGTTAGATGGCAAGATTAAAATGGTTAAAAATATTGTGGATAATCATAACGCCTTGTCCAATATGTTGACCGAACTCCAAGGTAAAATTGTTGACGGTATCCGTTTATCAAGTTTAAACTACTCGGCTGGATCAGGAGAGAATATTAACTCTCTTAAACTTTCTGGTATGGCTAAAAATTTTAAAACCATTGACGCACAAGCAACGGTTTTAAGAGACTCAAATTCAACTTTTTTAAACCCAGTATTTTCCGATTTTGTTCTAAATAATGTAACTGGCGCAGTAAGTTTTAGTTTGACTTGTAATGTCAAACCTTCCGCTATTAATTACAAAGTTAAATACGAAGAAAATAATCCCACATCCGTTAACAGTGCTTCAAACAATACTCAATAAAATGAACTTAATTTTACCTATAATTTTGTTGGTAATATCAATTGGAACATTCTTTACCTATGGCCAGCCACAGTTCTTTGGTGTGGCAATTCCTGTAACCGAGGACATGACCAAATCCACTTCAACTATCTCTTCATTGAATGTTAAAAGTTTGAATATGGAGATTACAAACTATGAAGCAGCTTTGGCAACCTTAAATGAAATTGATAAAAAGAGAGCGCCACAAATAGATAAGTACAATATTGCGAATAAATTTACCGATAGACTCAATATAGTTTTACCTAGAACGGTTGATAATGTCCGTTTAATTATTGAACTTCAGGAAATTCTTGGAAACACTGATTATGTTAAGGGGGTTTCTATTACTAAAACAGCCACTGATGCTGGTGCGACTGCTATTGGCCAATCCTCAATCAGTGATATGTATAATTATTTATCAATTAATTTTTCCTTGTCAGTATCTTATGATAATCTCTTGATGTTATTGCAAAGAATCGAAAACAATCTAAGAGTAACCGATGTTTCATCTTTGAGTATTACCGGTAATGATAATGGGGTTTATGATGTGAGTTTAACAGTTAAAACCTATTGGCAAAAATAATATTATGAATAAAAATACTATAATCTGGGGCGGTATCATAGTTGCTTTAGCTATTGTTGCCTATGTTTATTTAAAACCTGCTCCTGATAGTGGAAAAGCAACGGAAACTGTCGTAGCTAACCCTGGTAGTAATCTTAGTACCGGTGCTAATGTAATGGCAGAATTAGATCGCCTAGCCTCAGTTGATATTGATGCGGTTTTTGTTAGTTCAGACTATTTTGGGAGTCTAAAGGTAGAAGTATTTACCCCGCTCAACTTAGCAATTCGTGGAGTTGATCCATTTTTACCTTTAGATAAAAAAGTTCAGGTTGTACCTACCGGAACCACTTCCAAAGCGACGACTACTGCCAATATAAATAAGCCAGTTATTAAGCCAAGATAATATGGGATTTATAAATTTGCTAGTTAACAAGGGATTGTTAGCCGCCGAAGATGTTTCCAAAGTTGAAGAAACTTCACGTAAAACCGGGGAGACTTTTGAAGATATATTATTAAAAATTGGTTTAAACCAAGAGGACATTATAACGGCCAAAAGTGAATTTTTCGGTATTCCAGCTCGAGCTGTCGATGACAAAGCCGCAGCCACCGCTCTAAAATACATTCCCGAAGAGTCGGCCAAAAACTACAATATCATACCGATTGGTTTGAGAGATGGAGTTTTAGAAGTCGGTATGGTTGATCCTGATAACATAGAGGCACGCGACGCTTTAACTTTTATTTCTTCAAAAAATAATTTACCTTTTAAGATTTTTTTAATTTCCAAAGCAGATTTTGAAAAGACTGTTGCCAATTATAAAGGTTTGACCGGTGAGATTGAAAAAGCTCTGAATGAACTTGGTACGGATTTTGGTACGGTAGAAATTGATCCAACTGCTGAGGAAGGACGAGCTTTAGGAGATGAAACTACCATCATTGAAGATGCTCCAATTACTAAAGTTGTAAATAATATTATTTATTATGCGACCCAAGGTAAGGTCTCTGACGTTCATATTGAACCAATGCGTAATCGTTTGCGCGTTCGTTATCGTGTTGACGGTGTCCTAAATACCAGTCTTGTTTTACCTGGCGCGTCTCATCAGCAAGTTATATCCAATATTAAAGTAAAGGCCAATATCAAATTGGATGAAAAACGTAAGCCACAGGACGGACGTTTTAGTTCAACTATAGATGGACGTAAAGTTAGTTTTCGTGTTTCTACTTTTCCAACTTATTATGGCGAAAAAGTGGTTATGCGTATTCTAGATCAAGAAAGAGCCGCTCGTCCTTTGACTGAAGTGGTGGATAATCCAGACATGCTAAAAGCTATTAAAGAAGCAATTCAACGTCCATATGGTTTGATTTTGATTTCTGGCCCAACTGGTTCTGGTAAAACGACCACTTTGTATTCTATGTTGAAGGAACTTAATTCAGAAGAATTAAACATTTTATCTCTAGAAGATCCGATTGAATATAATATTGAAGGTGTGAGTCAGTCTCAGGTGTTTCCTGATATTGGTTACGATTTTGCTAATGGCTTACGTACAACTTTACGTCAGGATCCAGACGTTATTATGGTGGGAGAAATCCGTGATAAAGAAACGGCAAAATTAGCTGTACAGGCTGCTTTGACTGGTCATCTTGTGCTTTCAACTATTCATACTAATACTGCTATTGGTGTAATTCCTCGTTTGGTGGACATGGGGGTAGATCCCTATTTGATCGCGCCAACCTTAATTTTGGCGATGTCGCAACGTTTAGTTAGAAATATTTATCCTGGCACCGGTAAACCTATCCAGATTGATAGTGAACTACGAGCCAACTTAGAAAAAGGTTTCAGCGATTTGCCTGCCGAAGTTAAATCTAAAATTAAGATTCCAGACACAGTCTTACAGATTGCACCATCGGCTTTAAGTCCGACGGGTACCCAAGGACGTTCTGCGGCTTTTGAATTCCTGTTGATGGATCGTGATATTGAAAAGATGATCACCAAGAATCCAACCGAGTCAGAAATATATGATGTAATGCGTAAGAAGGGTATGATTACTATGAAGGAAGATGCTTTAATGAAGGCTTTTAGAGGAGAAATCCCGTATGAGGAAGTTTCCCGCGTCTTCGGTCTTATGGACGTGGAGGATTTGGAGGAAATCGAAGGTAAAGCCTAATTATTTTTAGTCATTTGTAGTATTTGAATAAAATTTGTTATAATAACAAGGTGATTATTACTTTAATATAAAAATATGACTGAACAGAATAATGTAAAGATATTGATAGTGGACGATGATAAGTTTCTGCTTACAATGTATGCCAATAAATTTTCTAAATTTGGTTATGAAGTAGAAACAGCTATAAGCGGTGATGATGCTCTAGCTAAGATTCGTCTCGGTTATACTCCAGTTATTATTTTGACTGATATTATAATGCCTAAGATGGACGGTATCGCTTTTTTAGATGAAATAAAGAAGAGTGGTTTGGTGAAAGAAGCGTGTTTGATTGTGTTAAGTAATCAAGGCCAAAGTGCCGATATTGATCGTGCTGTTAAAAGTGGTATTGATGGATATATTGTAAAGGCGACGGCTATTCCTTCAGAAGTTGTTGAAGAGGTTAGTAAAATTTACGATAAAAAGAAAAAAGCTGTTTAGTTTATTAGTAGTAGCTCATTAATTAAAACATGGATTATAAACTTGAATTGGAAGATATGTTAACGACGGTAATTCGCGAGGGTGGCTCTGATTTGCATTTGTCTGAGGGACGTCACCCAACCATCCGTGTTTCCGGTGTGTTATTACCTTTGGTTCGTAAGCCGATTTTAACTAAAGAAGATACTTTTGGTTTAGCACAACAGCTTTTAACAAAAATAAATCTGGATTTGTTTGTAGCTACTAAAGAAATAGATTTTTCATATAATCATACTACTGGTGATCGTTTTCGTGGAAACGGCTACTACCAGCAGGGTTCAATGAGTTTTGCCTTGCGTTTAGTCCAGCGGAAAATTCGTACCTTTGAAGAGTTGAATCTCCCTCCAGTTTTAGAAGAATTTATAGATAAACAGCAAGGTTTTTTCTTGGTTGTGGGTCCGGTCGGACATGGTAAATCTACTACTTTAGCGGCAATGATTGATCGTATTAATTCCACTCGAGCCGAACATATTATTACGATCGAAGATCCTGTTGAATATATTTACGAACAGAAGAAATCCATTATTGACCAACGTGAGGTTCGTGTCGATACTGACGATTTTCATATTGCTTTACTCAGTGTTTTTCGTGAAGATGTTGATGTAGTGCTAATCGGTGAGATGCGTGGGGTTGATACCATTGGAACGGCTGTAACAGCCGCTGAAACTGGTCACTTGGTTCTTTCAACCTTGCATACTAATAACGCTGCTCAAACTATCAGTCGTATTATTGACTCTTTTCCTGCGGGACAGCAGGATCAGATTCGTGTTCAGTTGGCGAGTAGTTTGACCGGTATCTTTTCACAGCGTTTAGTTCCTAGAATCGCAGGAGGTTTGGTGCCGGCTTATGAATTATTAATAAACAATAATGCCGTTGCTAACTTGATCAGAGAAAACCGAACCCATGAAATTAATTCCGTCATTGAAACTTCTTCCCAGGAGGGGATGGTTGATATGAATCACTCTCTTGCAGAATTGGTAAGACGTGGAGAAATTACAGTTGAGACAGCCTACCAGTTTTCATTAAATCCAAAAGTTTTGGAACATTTGTTATAAACATATGATTTTTTCTTATAAAGCTATAGATAGTACGGGGTTGGAGCGTAAAGGTAACATTGATGCGATTAGTATCGACGCAGCTATTTCCTCGCTTCAAAATAGAGGTTTGATCATTTCTACTATTAATCCCGAAGTAGAAAAAGGTGGTTTATTTAAAAATGTAACTCTGTTTAGTGGCGTCAAAAATAAAGATGTTGTTATTTTATCTCGACAGATCGCCACAATGTTTGAAGCCCAGGTTTCAGCCCTACGCGTTTTTCGTATGTTGTCTGGCGAAACTGAAAATAAAGTTCTAGCCAAAGTTTTAAATGAGATCTCCGATGATATTCAGTCGGGTAATCCGATTTCAGTGGCAATGACCAAACACCCTAAAATTTTTTCTGCCTTCTATGTCAGTATGGTTAAATCCGGTGAGGAATCCGGTAAACTAGATCAGTGTTTTATGTACCTGGCTGATTATTTGGATCGTAATTATGAAATTACTTCAAAGGTGAGAGGAGCTTTGATTTATCCAGCTTTTATTGCGTTTACCTTTTTGGTTGTTATGATCTTGATGTTTACTATGGTTATCCCCAAGATTAGTACTATTTTGACGGAAACTGGTCAGGAAGTTCCTTTCTTTACTAAAATCATTCTAGCTATCAGTAGTTTTTTGGTCACGTATGGAATTCTAATTTTAATTTTGGTGGTGGTGGGTACTTTCTTTTTCATCCGTTTTGCTAAAACCGATGTTGGTAAGAATTCTATCGATGAATTCAAACTCAAAGTATTTGGTTTCAAAACATTATATCGCAAACTATATTTGTCACGTATTGCCGATAATCTAAACACTTTGTTGCTTAGTGGTATTTCTGTAGTTCGAGCCTTGGAATTGACAGCGGAGGTTGTGGATAATCGTGTTTACGAAAGAATTTTGAAAAAGGCCAACGAAGACGTTAAGAATGGTAGTGCGGTTTCTGATGCATTAGGACAGAAGAAAGAAATCCCGGGAGTTTTTGTCCAGATGATTAGAGTGGGTGAAGAGACTGGAGAGATGGGTAGTATTTTGAAAACGATGTCCACTTTTTATCGTCGTGAAGTTTTTACAGCTGTGGATACGATTGTTAGTATGATTGAGCCGGTTATGATTGTTTCTTTGGCATTGGGTGTCGGTATTCTCTTGGCTGCGATCTTGATGCCGATTTACAATATCGGGTCAGCAATGTAATTATTACAAATCATGGCAAATAACAAATTCCCGACGATTCGCAGAGCGAATCGTCGGGAATTTGTTATGTTCTGCACTTGAGGCGAAACCTCAAGTGTACCGTCATTGCTTCGCTCTTGCTCGCAATGACGGTCTTAAAAGTACATTTCCTAGCTTAGGAAAATTAATACTTAACTATCCAAACCCAAAAAAGTTTTTGCCGATAAAAAGTGTATGTATAGTCCTTAATATCTATTTCTTGTATTAATAAATATATACCTATACTAAATACTTATACTATCCAACGACTTATCCCCAAATTCACTATTTGTTTTTTTAAAAGATGTTATAATAATAGTAGCTTGGTAAACTCCCATGAGAAGGGAAGTTGGTCGGACCTCTTGGCTCTCACCAAAAGGACAACTCTCAAGCAATGGCCCATTCAGTGCCCTAAACTGGAAAGATTTTTTAAAAAATTTTAATAACTCAAAAGGCTCCGATTGCCCTTCATTTATATAGATGAAAAAAATCGAAAATAAAATACGTATGAAAAAAGGTTTTACATTAATTGAACTCCTCGTTGTCATCGCCATCATTGGTATCTTGGCATCAGTTGTTTTGACTTCATTAAGTGCTTCAAGAGAAAAAGCTATGGATGCCAAATACAAGACTACTCTAGCTAGTGCTCGTGCTCAGGCAGAAATTTATTACAGTGACAAGACAAACTATACTGGCATTTGTAATGCAACTTCTGGAGTCTACGGACTACTTGATATTAAAGGGACTATGTCTTCAGGAGCTTGTACTAGTACTGATTTGGCCTGGGCAATGTCCGGTCAGTTATCTGGAACCAATAAACATTGGTGTGTAGATAGTACTGGTAACTCAACTTCAACTGCCGCTGCTGCGACTACTACCAAGTGTCAGTAATTAACAATCTCTGATTGCAAATTAAGTAAAACCGCTTAGGCGGTTTTACTTTTAAAACCAGAAGTATTATAATACTTGTATTATAAGTTATTAAAATTATCATTTAAATATGAAAAAGGGTTTTACATTAATTGAACTCCTCGTTGTCATCGCCATCATTGGTATCTTGGCATCAGTTGTTTTGACTTCATTGGGATCCCCTAGAGAAAAAGCTACGGATGTAAAGATTAAAATGACTATGGCTAGTATGCGTGCACAAGCTGAATTATGGTTTGAGGATAAGAATCCTAACGGCTTCTCAAATATTTGTTCTTCAACAAACCCTGGTATGTTGGATGCTCTTGCCTCAATTAAGCAAATTGATCAGACCGTAGTATGTGATTCCGCAACTTCAAGTTGGACTGTGTTGGCAACTCTTGCAAATGGAATAAAATGGTGCGTAGATAACACTGGAAATATCGGATCTACTTCAGCACCGGCTATTTTAGGTAATGAAAGAGATGGCGGTGCTCCATACTCATGTGGTTTTGCATCTACCACTCCAGCTATTTAGTTTTATTTTCGGTTAGTTTCAAAAACCATCTCTAAAGGGTGGTTTTTGTTTTATACTCTTGTTCTTTTTCTGTATTTTTATACAAAGCCTCAAGTACCGTAATTATATTTTCGCCACTAGTAAAGAGTTCCTGGTTTTTGTTTGAATAAAAGATTATAATAAGAAGGAAATAAGCTTTAAAAAAAGATGAAAAATAAAAAAGGTTTTACATTAATAGAAATGATGACAGTACTCGCGATTATCGGTATTTTAACCAGTATCGTTATTGTTTCTTTGGACAAGGTTCGCTCCCAAAGTCGTGATAAAAAACGCGTGGGGGATATCAAAAGTCTTCAATTGGCGTTAGAGAATTATTATAATAGAAATAGTCATTACCCGAATACTTTAAATGATTTGGTTGCACCGGGAATTCTGCCTGCATTGCCTGTTGACCCTAGTACAAATTCCACCTCAAGCTATCTTTACACTTTAGTTAAAAAATATTCAGTGGCAAAAGGTGGTTATGGATCTTGTAATTATTACCATCTAGCTATTCCAATGGAAAACAATATGGCCGAATATTTAGATAGTGATGCTGATGTTGATTCCAAAAACGGAACTGTGGCTGAGGGTGGTTATTTTACCTGTACAAGTGCTGGTATTCTTGGTTCCGATAGTTCAAATTGTTCCAGTGCCTCAGCTACAAGTCATTGTTATGACGTCATGTCTAAATACTAACTATGTCTATAATCGCTGATATTTTTGTTATCGGGCTAGGTTTAATAATTGGGAGTTTCCTCAATGTCTTGATTTTGAGGCATAACACTGGCTTGTCGGCTATGAAGGGGCAATCCGTTTGTTTTTCTTGTGGTAAAACCTTGCGTTGGTTTGAACTGATTCCAGTCCTAAGTTTTCTAGCTCTACGTGGACGTTGTGCCCGCTGTCACACCAAGATTTCTTGGCAGTATCCAATGGTAGAAGCTCTTACTTCACTTTTGTTTTGGCTGGTTTGGTGGAAGTTAGATGGGCTATCTTCACCGGTTTGGCAAATACTTCTCACTTGGGCTTTCTTTGCAGTTTTAGTAGTGGTATCTGTTTATGATATCAAACACAAAATAATTCCCGATGAATACTCCATTATACTAGGTGTCATTTCTTTACTCTTGGTTCTAGGACAAACAACTTTCCTACATCTTCAAGGACAAGATTTACTCTGGGCTTTTTTAGCCGGCCCTATTCTGGCTTCGCCGTTTGCTCTAATTTTTCTAGTTTCTCGCGGTCGTTGGATGGGGTTTGGAGATGTAAAACTGGAACTTAGTTTGGGTTGGTTTTTGGGGATTTGGGCGGGGTTATCAGCGATGTTTTTGTCTTTTTGGACTGGAGCTATTTACGGTGTACTGGCCGTACTTTTGGGTTTGAAATTATTCAAACAAAAGATTACAATAAAGAGTGAAGTACCGTTTGCCCCATTTCTCATTCTTGGCTGTACTTTGATATATTTCTTCGGTTGGGATCTACTTCACCTAAGTTGGTTTATAAATTAAATGATTAAACCTTTTTACAAAAAAATAAAAAAAGCCGGGTTTACCCTCATTGAACTTTTGGTAGTAATAACTATATTTACGATCATTACCGGAATTGTATTATTTAATCAAAATCAATTTAACGGTTCTATTCTGTTGACCAACTTAGCCTATGATTTATCACTAGATATTCGCCAGGCTCAAACTTTTGGTGGAGGAGGTAAGACGGATATCAGCTTTGTAACTGCTACTTCTGCCCCGGTTTATGGTATTCATTTGGATCAAGGTCCAGCCAACAATAAAAACATTATTTTATTTGGCGATTATAATAATGATGGTTTATATACCAGTAATGAACTTATAGAACAAAACAAAATTACTAGAAGTAATGTTATTAGTCTATTACAGTATATAAGTTCTAGCGGCGTGACAACCACACCAAGCGTTGTTGATGTTTCTTTTAAAAGGCCAGAAGCAGCCGCTCATTTATTTGTAAATAATACAACTCCCGAAATAACTGATTTTGATAAAATAATAATTACTATTTCAAATACCTATACTAATCAAACCCGCAAAATAGTTATTAGTAAATTAGGTTTAATTTATGTTGATAAATAAGATTATGAAAGACAAAAGTAAAAAAAATAACAGAGGTTTTACCTTATTAGAGGCAATAGTGTCAATCGGTCTATTTACAGTGATTATGTCTATGGGTATTTCAGCTTTGCTAGTTATTATAGATGCCAACGCCAAGGCTCAGTCAATTAAAACAGCCGTAAATAATATCAATTTTTCTGTTGATACTGTTACTCAAGCTTATCAAACAGCAAAAGATGAGAAGACGAAGCATATTACGTGTTTGAATAGTTCTGGAGACTCAGAGGCTTGTAGTACCAATGGTAATATGGGAATTACATTTGATCGAGATGTTGTCATTGGGGGATTACCTGTTTCTGTAAAATATAAGATATTCAAAAATGCCGATAATAAGCTTAGAATAAAAATTGGTTCAGATCCTGAGACTGACCTTTTGCCAGCAGGAGTAGTTTTGAATAGCTCAAACCCTTTCTATGTTATTCAAAGACTAAATTCAGGTCTTTACAAGAGATCTTTGGTGACGGTGGTTCTTGGTGGTGCTGTAACAAGTAAAAGTAGTAAGACTTCTTTTTCTTTACAAACTAGTATGTCTAAATTAGGACAATAAAATGAAAAAAATAACAAAGAAAAAAGGGTTCACTTTAGTTGAAACATTAGTAGCAATCTCAATTTTATTGATTGCCATAATGAGTCCGATGACGATTGCTCAAAGTAGTCTTTCTTCGGCTGGTTATGCCCGTAATGAATTCGTTGCTCAATATTTGAATCAGGATGCTTTGGAATGGATAAAAAATATAAAAGACTATTCGGCGATGGTAAATATGGGTACCCCAGGTAAGACGACAGCTAATTGGCTGACTTTTAATGGAACATTGACTAGATGTGTAAGTGGCGATGGTTCAAAAAGATGTGAAATTGATACCGCTACTTCTACCGCTTCATCTACGGCGGTACTCGCTGCTGGAGAACCTCCAAGGCCTATAGAATATAATCCAAATAGTCAACTTTATGGTTACGATATGGGATCAGTGGGAAGTGACACCGTTTTTGGTAGAGTGATTAGTATTATTCCTTCCAGTGATAACGCTGATGAGGCTTTGGTGATAGCAACTACCACCTGGACGGGTAATAATATGGGAACTTCTACAATTAGAACCTTTATGTATAATTTTCGCTAAATATATGATAAAAAAACTAAAATCTAAAAATAAAGGTTTTGCTATCTTGTTCGCGGTTCTAATCTCATCATTATTGTTGGCAGTTGGATTTTCGGTTTACAATATTTCAGTTAAAGAATTAGTGATTTCTAATTTTGAGGCTGGTTCAAGACAAGCAATGTATTCGGCCCAAAGTGGTATGGAATGTGCTTTGTATTGGGGCTTCTTACCACTGTCTCAGATTAAGGATTCATTTCCACGAATATCAACAGGATCGTCTAGGGATTTTACTTGTGGTATAGGGAATATGGGATCTAAATTAATTGATGGTGTTACTAATCCAGATTATATTAAGAATACTTCACCAACCTCTGGACCAGATATTTCATTTTTGATGTACTTATCAACAGCCGGAGATGGTGGACCTTGTGCTCAAGTGTATGTAACTTTTACGGATACTAGTACTTCATCTACTCCGACAAAAATAACTTCTAGAGGTTATAATATTTGTAATGCTGACAATACTCGACGAGTAGAAAGAGTCTTCGAATCGGTTTGGTAAAAATAAGTTGTTATGAAGATTCCAAAAGATATTAAAGAGCGATATGAAAAACTAAAAGTAACGGTGAATCATCATCGCTATCTTTACAATGTGCTGGACAGACAGGAGATTTCAGACGAGGCTTATGACTCTCTCATGGAGGAGTTGAGAGAAATGGAAGAAAAATATCCTGATTTACGAACACCCAACAGTCCGACACAAAGAGTGGGTGGTGAACCCTTGAAAGAGTTTGTTAAGGTAAAACACGTCACTCGTCAGTGGTCTTTTGATGATATTTTTGATTTTAATGGTCTAAAAAAATGGAAAGAGAAAATCGTTCGTGCGATAGAAAAAGAGGGCGTGACTGGTGAAAAACTAGAATACTGTTGTGAGTTAAAGATTGATGGACTCAAGGTGATTTTAACATATGAAAATGGTATTTTGGTCAAGGCGGCCACTCGTGGTGACGGTGAAATCGGCGAAGACGTAACTAGTAATATCCGCACTATTAACAGCGTGCCTTTAGAATTGACCGAGAAGGTTGATCTGATAGCTGTAGGAGAAGTATGGTTGGCCAAGTCGGAGTTAGAACGTATCAATACTGAACGAACCAAGACTGGCGAACCCTTGTTCGCCAATACCAGAAATATTGCTGCGGGTTCTGTACGTCAGTTGGATCCAAAAGTAGCTGCATCTCGTCGCTTGAATACTTTTATTTATGACATTGATAAAATTGAAGGTGGAAAATTGCCAGCGACTCAGACTGGTGAATTAGAACTTTTGGAAAAACTCGGTTTTAAAGTTAATCAGTTTAGATCTTTGTGTAAATCAGTTTCTGAAATTCAAACCTATTATGATAGCTGGACAAAAAATCGTGATAAAGAAGAATACGGTTTAGATGGAATCGTTATTAAAATAAATTCTCGTAAAATTCAAGAGGCTTTGGGTTATACCGGTAAATCTCCACGCTGGGGTATTGCCTACAAATTTCCAGCTGAGCAGGTTACGACTGTGGTAGAAGATATTATTTTACAAGTAGGCAGAACTGGCGTAGTGACACCAGTGGCGAAATTGCGTCCGGTCAAAGTTTTTGGTTCGACGGTGTCACGGGCTACTTTACACAATGAAGATGAGATAGCTCGTTTGGATATTAGGATTGGTGATACTGTTGTTTTGCAGAAAGCTGGCGACGTTATTCCGGATGTAGTGTCAGTTGTTAAAGATGTCCGAACCGGCAAAGAAAAATCTTTTGCTTTTCCTAAAAAGGTGCCTGGTTGTGGTGGAGACGGAAGTATTGAGAGAATTCCTGGCCAGGTGGCTTATCGTTGTGTAGATATGAATTCTGGCGTGGCACAGCGAAGAAAATTACATTATTTTGCTTCCAAGAAAGCTTTTAATATTGATGGTTTGGGACCGAAAATTATCGATTTATTGATTGAAAATAATTTAATCAACGATGGAGCTGATTTGTTTGATTTGGAGAAGGGTGATTTGATGGCCTTACCAAGATTTGCCGAAAAGTCGGCTGACAATGTTTTGGAGGCCATATCTAAAGTAAAAGAAACGACTTTACCACGAGTGTTGATATCGCTATCTATTTCACAGGTGGGGGAAGAAACTGCTCATGATTTGGCGGAAAAGATTGGTTCTATTGAAAAAATGGAAAAAATGAGTGAAGTGGAGTTGCAAAACTTATCGGGCATTGGTCCGATTTCTGCGCACGAAATTGTTGATTGGTTTTCCGATAAAGATAATAAAAAATATTTGGAAAAGCTATTGTCTAAAATAAAAATCAAGAAAGAAGTTTCTGTGGACGGTGGTAAACTCTCAGGAAAAACTTTTGTTTTAACTGGAGGAATGTCAGGTTTGGGACGAGATGAAGCCAAGAGTTTGATTCGTAAACTGGGTGGAGAAGTTTCTGAATCCGTTTCGGCAAAAACAAGTTATTTGGTGGCGGGTGATAATGCTGGTTCAAAATTAGAGAAGGCTCAGAAGTTGGGTATAAAGGTTTTAACTGAAGGTGATTTTTTGAAGTTAGTGAAGTAGATTTGTAAAAAGCGGACAGTGTGCACTGGGCAGACTGCTGCTTTTCCATACTTCTGTTCCACATACTTATACTATTCCCTTATACAATTTATATGTTATTATCTACATATTATGATAGATATAAACGAAGTAAAGAAGTTGGCAGAGCTTGCTCGTATTGAAATGACTGACGAGGAAATTGCTAATTTTACCAAAGAAATCGACCCTATTTTAGGTTACGTGGTGCAGATTCAGCAGGTGACTGGGTCAAATGCTACTCGAACCATTCCCGAACATCGTAATATTACTCGTCCTGATGAAAATCCAAATGAGTCTTTTTCTAACACTGAAAAGATTGTGGCTGAATTTCCTAGAAAAGAAGGTAATTTGTTAAAAGTTAAAAAGATTCTTTAATAAATATTCTTTTCTGTCATTCCTGCGTAGGCAGGAATCCAGGAATCTTAATTATTCTTAATACAAAAGATGGATCCCCGCATTCGCGAGGATGACAAACAAAAAAACATATGAAAAATTTTGCTAATCTAACAATCAATACAGCACGAGAAGGTCTTGATAAAAAAGAATTTTCTTCCGTTGAACTTACTCAATATTATTTAGATAATATCAAAGCCAAAGACACAGAAATTCATGCTTACATGGAAATTTTTACTGATGTCCTGGAACAAGCTAAAAAAGCGGATGAAAAAATCGCGCGAGGTGAGAAAGGAGAACTTTTGGGAATTCCGGTTTCGATAAAAGATAATATTTTATATTTGGGTCACAAAGCTTCTGCTTCTTCAAAAATGCTGGAGAATTACACGGCGACTTATACTTCCACCGGCTTGCAAAAGGTTATAGAGGCCGGAGCGATAATTATTGGGCGCACTAATATGGATGAATTCGCGATGGGCGGTTCAACCGAAAACTCAGCTTATGGACCATCAAAAAATCCTCACGATACCTCTCGTGTGCCAGGTGGTTCGTCAGGTGGTGCAGCCGCCTCTTTGGCTGGAGATATGACTTTGTTGGCTTTAGGTACTGATACTGGTGGTTCTGTTCGTCAGCCAGCTAGTTTCTGTGGTCTTGTCGGTTTGAAACCAACCTATGGGGCAATTTCTCGTTATGGCATTATGGCGATGGGTTCATCACTTGATCAAATAGGTCCTCTATCTAAAACCGTTACTGACAACGAAATTTTATTTAAAATAATGAAAGGTGCGGATCGTTTTGATAGTACAACTATTGAATATGAAATTTCAGATTTACCAAAAGGTAAAAAATTAAAAATTGGCGTTCCTCAAGAATTTATGAAGATTGACGGTCTTGATGAGGAAGTTAGAAAGAATTTTCTGAACTCATTAGAAAAATTAAAATCACTTGGACATGAAATAGTAGATGTTAGTATGCCAAACCTTGGTTATGCTTTGGCTGTTTACTATATTTTAATGCCAGCCGAAGTTTCATCAAATCTCGCTCGTTTTGATGGTGTTAAATACGGCTTACATGTTGAAGGAAAAAATATTATTGATGATTATTTTAAAACTCGTCATGAAGGTTTTGGTAAGGAAGTGCGCCGTCGTATTTTACTTGGAACCTATGTTTTGTCGTCCGGGTATTATGATTCTTACTATAATAAAGCGGAAATTGTTCGCGATTTAATTATTGAGGATTATAAGAAGGCTTTTGAATCCGTTGATTCAATTGTTACACCAACTGCTCCATCACCGGCTTTTAAATTGGGGTCCAAAACTGCCAATCCGCTAGAGATGTATTTAGAAGATATTTTTACCGTCCCAGTTAATATTGCTGGCGTACCAGCCATTTCCATTCCTTCTGGATTTAAGGAAGTTGATGGAAAGAAATTACCTCTAGGTATTCAGTTTGTGTCGTCTCCTAAACGTGAAGATATATTGTTCAGAATAGGTAAGGATTTTCTTGGTGAAGAATAAAATTTGATATTATAATGGTGAGTAAAAAAACAGAGGGGATACCCTTTGTTTTTTTTATCGACTATTTTTCTTGATTACATATTGCATTACATGTTAAAATAACAGAAGTATGATAGATGCATTTCATTCAGTGGATTTGTGGGAGATAATTCAATCAGCCGTAGTTTGGTTGAAGACTTTTTTCAATTCCCCAACTGGAGTACAGGGTTTTATAGATTGGTTACGTTTGAATTTTCCAATGACAGCTGTAGTAATTTTACAGTTGTGCATTTTCTTGATTGGTATTTTTCTGGTTGGGGTAATATATTACGCATTAAAAATTTATGCCCTTCACGAAGAAGATGATAGATTACTTTACGCTGAACCACCAGCAGAGGATCGAGTGGAAACCAAAACTGTGATAGCGGACTATGCGCGTGATCGCTGGGCCAAGGTTATTGCTCATGTTAATTCGGAGAATCCTGGTGACTGGAAATTGGCTATTTTAGAAGCCGATATTATCCTTGATGAAATGCTGGATAAACAAGGTTATCATGGCGATAGTATTGGAGATAAAATGAAGAAGGTGGAAAAGAGTGATTTCAATACTATTGAGAATGCTTGGGAAGCTCATAAGATTCGTAATCAAATAGCGCACGAAGGTTCTGAATTTGTCATTACTCAAAGAGAAGCCAAGCGGATTGTTGACCTGTTCCGTTCAGTTTTTGAGGAGTTTTATTTGATTTAAAACTAGACTGGAAAAGCCCATTTCGGGTACCCTTGTGTTTTTTTGTTTTATACGATATTATATGTGCCTACATAGCGGGGTAGAGTAGTAGTAACTCACGAGGCTCATAACCTCGGGACGCTCGTGCAATTCGAGCCCCCGCAACAATTAGAAAAAAGCACCTATAAGGTGCTTTTTTCTAATTGTTGCGGGGGAATAAACATATAGGTACATGTTTATAGCTCGAATTGCAAACCGCAGCAATATTTTGTGAGATTCGGCGAACAAAACCGCGAGCGACCTATTTTTCTTGAGTGCAACGATTAGAAAATGGAAGTACTCTGGAGTGGTGGGATCGCAAACACTTACATATTTTTAAATAATATGGAATATTATTTAAATATATTTAGTGATTTGTGATCAATTCACCCCCTCCCCAGTATTGTTTTCCCCCAGTTTTATGCTATATTAAATCGGTCAAATATGTCGACGTAGCTCAGCTGGTTAGAGCGTGGGACTCATAAGCCCAAGGTCGGTGGTTCGATTCCACCCGTCGACACAAATTAAAATCACTGGGATGATTTTAATTTATGACGACGGAGCAAGCAATGGGTATTGCTTGCGGGTGGAATCGAAGCCCGGAGCCAATGATTTTCAGTAGAAAATTATGCGAGGGCGTGACCAGACAAAACCGAGTGACGACGAGGTTTTAGTTTAGGGAGAATGCAAAGCGTGTCCACCCGTCGACACAAAATAAACACCATTGGTGTTTTTTATACACCCGAATTGGTTAGTGTGATGTCCTGTCACGTGATATAATAGCATTATGCCGATATACAAAGAAGTCAATAAAAAGTTTTTTAAAAAATGGTCTTCAGAAATGGCTTACATTATTGGATTTTTTGCAGCCGATGGATATATTACATTAAATAATAGAGGTGCAAACTTTTGGTGTATACAAATTAAAGATAAGGAACTTTTATATAAAATTAGAGAAATTGTTAAATCCAATCACAAGATCAGTGAAAGGTATAACAAAGTTAATAAAAGTGTGGTGTATCGGTTACAAATAGGGAGTGTGGAAATGTGCGATGATTTAAGACAGATTGGTTTTGGTTCGAATAAAACCAAGAACCTTTCCGTCCCAAATGTTCCAAATACATATTTTAAACACTTTATTAGAGGTTATTTTGATGGTGATGGCAACGTTTGGTCTGGCCTTGTTCATAAAGAAAGACCAAAGCCACTCCTTACACTAAGAGTCGTTTTCACTTCTTGTTCAGAAGAGTTTTTAATGAAAATCAAACAAAGAATGGAGGAAAGTGGAGTGCTAGGTGGAGTTTTAAGAAAAGGAAACGGGGAATATTATAGGTTAACATATAGTTCAAAAGGTGCTTTGACTTTCTTTGATTTTGTGTATAATAGTAGAGTCAAAGATTTTAATGGGTTATATCTTGAACGCAAGAAACGGATCTTTGAGAAATTTATAGAAATGCAGTTGTAGCTCAATTGGTTAGAGCACTCGCCTGTAGACATACGTGCAGCTT
>CAZOXG010000014.1:0-21794 GCA_964583845.1 uncultured Candidatus Saccharibacteria bacterium | reverse complement strand
AGCTTTAAAGCGGGGTTCGACTCCCCGTAGGGTCACAAAAATAATCAGCTCAACACGAAAGTGTTGGGCGATTATATTTTTGTAGACCCTACGGGTGAGTCGAAAGGCGGAGGCCGCGAAGCCACTGCCAGTAGGCAGTGTGGCCGAGCCAGGGTCGTGAGATTTTACGAGTGGCGACGAGTAGAATACTCATGACCGACTCCCCGTAGTATATTATATTTAGCGACGGTGAAACTTAAGGTCTAGGAGACACGCGAAGCGGTTCCCGTAGTCCTTTATTTACGTCCTGGAGTCGAATTCATTATCCCGGTATAATGTTCAGAACTTTTGAATTTGTTATACTATATAATCATGAACGAGCAAGATTTAATTAAAATGATTAAAGAAGATAGGTGGATGATGAATGTTCTTAATGAGGCAGAAAAACTTAATCTACCAGACTGGATGATCGGTGCGGGATTTTTAAGAAACAAAGTTTGGGACAAACTCCATAATTTTAAAAAAGAAATTGCTGATACAAATGACATTGATTTGGTTTATTTTGATATTAAAAACACAGAAAGAGAAGATAAAAAACTTTCAAAAAAAATGGATGGCAGACTTGGGTTAAAGTGGGAAATTGTAAATCAGTCGTACACTCATAAATGGCACAACAGAGAAATTCCATATGAAAATACTACTGAAGCCTTGTCAGAGTGGGTAGAGACACCAACTTGTGTAGCAGTAACTTTGAAAGAGGGAGAACCTAAAATAATTGCTCCATACGGAATTGATGACCTTGTTAATTTGATAATCAGACCAAGTCCGAGTCATAAAGACAATCTAAAAATATTTTATAACAGAATTGAAAGTAAAAAATGGCTTAAGAAGTGGCCAAAGTTAAGGATTGTTATATAATAATTTCAATTTCTTGCATACTTCTCTTATATCATCCCTTTTTTACAAATGTGACGACAAAACGAAGGAAGGAAAGACACGCGAAGCGGTCCCTGTGTAAGTTTGCCCCAACTCTTATCAAAGTATATAATTAGTTTGATATTTAATTGTAAAATAAAATGCTAAACCTTCTAGAAATCAAACCTCTTCTCGAGTCCAGCCCGGTCGCCCTAGGCACAGTAATGCCTGATGGAAAGCCAAATATTATAGGTGTCGCTTTTGTTAAGGTTGTATCAGATAATCAAGTCTTGATTACTGATAATTACATGAATCAAACGATTCAAGATATAAACTGGAATAAGAATGTTTGTCTGCTGGTCTGGGATAATGAAATGCATGGTCAGAAAATAGTGGGTGAGGCTGAATATTATAATGAGGGTGAGTGGTTGGATTATGTTAAACAATTACCAGAGAATAAAGACTTTTCACCAAAGGGCGCGATATTGGTTAAAATTACTAAAATTATTAAATCTAAATAAAACAACATGGACCTTCCAAACATCAAAGAATCGATAAAACCAACGGCAGTAGCTGGCGGTGTTAAAAATCAAGTCGGAGCTTTTATGACTTTTGTGCGGACTCAAGGTGTAGTCGGCCTGGCCGTAGGTATCATTTTGGGTGGCGCCGTTACATCTGTAGTTAAAGCTTTGATTGATGACATTATTAATCCAGTGGTAGGTATAGTCTTAAACCAAGCAAAAAGTCTTTCTGATATGTCCGCGACTGTTATGGGTGCAACCATCAAATATGGAGATTTCATAAATGTTGTAATAAACTTTTTGGTTATTGCTGCTGTCGTTTATTATGGAGTAAAGTTATTAAAACTAGATACAATTGATAAGAAGAAGGAATAAGATAGTATAGGTATAAAGTATAAGTATGTAGTATAAAAAAACTTTCTGTGAGGAAAGTTTTTTTAGTTGGGGGATAGAGCAATAAGGGATACAGGACTTGGTCACGAATATTTTTCATGTCGTCACATGAAAAATTTCTCGACCCCGGCTCGCATTTTTGCTCGTTAGCAAAAATTGGCTCCGCCTTTCAAGCCCTCACGCAAGCTCTAACTAGAGCTTGCTTATCCCCCACATATTTAAAAAAACCGCGGTTGCGGTTTTTTTAAATATGTGGGGGATAGAGGACTCGGTCACGCATAATTTTCGGCTGAAAATTTGCGCGACCCCAACTCGGCCCGTCAGCCTCCGTCTTTCAAGTCCTTTATTCCACTCACAAAACTTAACGGAACGCTCCCATAGGTCGTGTTCCGTTAAGTTTTGTGGGGGATAGAGGAATCTTGACCGTTACACGGTCAGTACCCCAGTTGGATTTTTTATACGCTAGCAAGCTAAAAAAAATACTCAACCGGGCTTCGAATCCTGTATCGTGAGCCGTACCCACGGCTCACTTCCCTCACACAAAAACAAAACCGCTTGAAGGCGGTTAGTTGTTTTCTGTGTGGGGGATACAGGACTCGAACCTGTGACCTTCTCAGTGTAAATGAGTTGCTCTACCAACTGAGCTAATCCCCCGACCAGAGTAGAATAGCAGATAATCTAAAAAAAGAAAAGCCCTGCAATTGGTGTTTTGCAGGGCTTATATTTATCTTGTCTTTAGAGTTATATAGATATCCTCGAGAGCCTTTACTGCATCACCCACAGCAATATTGTTCTGCTTGTAAAGACCGTCTGTGCAGTCTCCAGCGGCCCATACGCCCTTCAAACTTGTCTTTTGAGTACGTGGATCAACTATGATACTTTTGTGTTGATCTAGAGTCACCAAACCCTCAACCGAGCTAGTATTTGGTAAGTGTCCAATTTCCACAAAGATACCGGATGAAGGTAATAAAACCTCTACGCCGGAAGTTTTGTTTTTGATTTTTATTCCAGAAACAAACTTTTCTCCAACGACTTCCAAAAATTCTACATTAGCAATGGCAGTTATTTTCTCATTACTCAAAACTTTTTGGACAGTGACAGGGTCAGCTCGGAACTCGGTACCGCGCTGTAGAATAGTGACTTTACTGGCATAGGCTGAGATTTGCGAGGCGGCTTCTAAAGCGGAGTTGCCACCACCGATTACAACCACTTCAAGACCACCAAACATCGGAGCATCACAAGTTGCACAATAGGTTAAACCTTTGTGTTCGAATTTGTCTGCGCCTGGTATTTCTAACTTACGACGGCGACTACCAGTAGTAATTAGTATATTTTTTGCTAGATATTCAGTATTGCTTGTTTTTATAGTAAAAGTTTCGTCAGTTTTTTGAACTTTATTAACTTCTTCATTTTCAATAATCGAAACCACATCACCAGCGATGGCTCGGGCGTGATCTTCCATTTTTTTAGCTAGTTCCAAACCATTGATACCTTCTTCCCCAATCCAGTTTTGAATATTATCAGAAACGGAACTTTGTCCTTGAAAGTTTTTAGTAATTAAGACAGTGTCAATTTTTTTCCTAGCGGCATATACGGCGGCAGCTACACCAGCTGGTCCACCTCCGATAATTGCCAATTCGTATGTTTTCATATTTTTGTTTTATTAAAAGAGCCGCCGCTTTAGGCGGCGGCTCAGTAGTTTATAAATTATTTATTTTTCTGTCGGCGTAGAAAAGCTGGAACTGAACCCCAATCATCGTCAGCTTCTTCTGGTTCCGGATTTGGTGTGACGGCTGGTGGAATAATTTTCTTCTCTTCCTCAACCTTATTTATAATAGTAACTTTTTCTTGAACAGGTGGTTGAACTGGAGCAGGAGAACCAAAGTTAAATAGTTTGGTTTTGCGGTCTTCAGTGAAGGATGACTGAGCTTGGGAATTTGTGGTGGTGGAGGTATCTTTGAATAGTGAATTGCGTGAAATATTGTTTTCTGGGAAACCAGAAGCGATAACAGTAATTTTAACTTCATTTTTCTTCAAGCGTTCGTCATGAACAGTACCAAAGATTACTCTAGCGTTTGGATCAATGGAGTCAGTAATAACTTTAGCAGCATCCTGGATTTCAAACATGGTTAAATCATCTCCTCCAGCAATTGAGAATAAGACACCTTTAGCATTGGCAATGGAAACTTCCAAGAGGGGAGAATTGATAGCAAAGCGAGCGGCTTCCTCGGCACGTTTTTCACCAGCGGCGGTTCCAATACCCATAAGAGCGGAGCCGGCATTTTCCATGATAGTGCGAACATCAGCAAAGTCGATGTTAATGGTGCCCGGCATAGTAATCAAATCAGAAATACCTTCAACCGCTTGTTTTAAAATATCATCGCACATTGAGAAAGCGGCTTTGGCAGTGGTCTCACGAGAAATAGTCGAAAGGAGTCGGTCGTTTGGAATGATAATTACAGCGTCAACGGACTTGCGTAGTTCATCAAGTGCTTGTTCAGCAATTTTCATTCTCTGAAATCCTTCAAAAGAAAATGGTTTAGTACAAACCGCTACAGTTAAAGCACCAAGTTCTTTCGCAGTTTTAGCAACAACGGGACCGGCACCAGAACCGGTACCACCACCAGTACCACAAGCAATGAAAACCATATCAGCACCCTTGATAGCTTCTTGAATTTCTTCTTTAGTTTCTTCGGCAGCGCGTTTTGCTAATTCTGGATTCATGCCAGTACCCAAACCACGAGTGAGATTTTTACCAATATGGATTTTTTTAGTAGCTAGGGAGTGATGAAGGTCTTGAGCATCAGTATTTACAGCAATAAACTCAACTCCTTTAACTTTGGAGTTGATCATATGGTTAACAGCGTTCTTACCAGCGCCACCGACACCGATGACTTTGATTCTGGCAAAAGCTTCTACTTCAGGTTTGATTTGGGGCATGTTTTTTGTGAGGCGGGATTAAGGAGTGTTAACCGCGCGCAAAATATATTAGTAAAACTGATAATGTTGTTTACGGGTAAATATTACCAAAAATATGGGGAAAAAGAAAAGGGTTGACCGAGTAAAGTATTGTGTTTTAATATGCTCAATTCTGTTAACAAAAAACCCACTAGAGTGAGTTTAAATATATATATCAGAAGTTAAAATTAAGGTAGAAATTTTTTCAATAAAGACATTAAAGTCTCGCCGATACCGCCACTTGTTTCTTTGTTGTTATTTATTCCCAAAAAACCAAGTTCACCAGCCGAAGATAAACAAAAAACACAGAGACCAAAAACTACCATCCAGGAAGAATCTTTTACTAAACCATTTTTGAAGTGTTGTTCGTTAAAGTTCGGTATCGCTATTTTTGAAGGTAGGCGAAGAGCTGCGCGAGCCAGATCTTCAATGGTCGCAATACCAGAACCACCACCCGTCATAATAATACCAGCTGGTAATAAACCACTGCGGCCAATCTTTTTTAAATGAGCTTCAATCAAATCAAATATATCAGAAAGTCTAGCGACAATAATTTCTTCAAGTTTTTTTCTTGGGTATGGATTTTCACCGTCTTGTTTCTTCTTTATACTTTCCGCTTCCTCAAGGGGAATTTTTAGACCAAGGGCAATGTCATTGGTAATGTCGGTACCACCAATAGGGAAGGTTTCTAGTGAAATAGGAATATTGTTTTCAAAAACAACAACCGATACGGTTTCTGAACCGATGTTAGCCACAACACAGCCAGCGATTTTTTGAGCTTTGGTAGCAGCGACCAGAGAGCCAGCTAAAGGAGAAGCTATAATATTTGTGACATCTAAACCAACTTCTTCTACGGCTTGGATAAGGTCATGAATGTGGTGTTCGATACAAGTCACAAATAAGGCTTTAACCTCAAGTTTCTCACCGTGCATGCCGAGTGGATTACCAAAAACTATTTTACCATCAATTTTATAGGCAATCGGAATAGTATGAAGAACTTTTTTATTTTGAGTTAAATTTTTCGGTAGATTTTCTTCAGCGGTTTTTATTACATTTTCTAGATCTATCTTTGTAATCTCTGAGTCTGCTTTGGAAATAGTTACAGCACCGGTGCCAGAAATAGAACTAAGTCCGATACCGCCAATAGATAAACAAGCCTTACGAATTTTAAAACCAGTTGTTCTCTCGGCCTGAGCAATAGCTGAACGGAGAGCTTTTACAACATCGATGGAGTTGATAATGTAACCATGTCTAAGACCTTTGGATTCAGCCATACCCGCTCCAATTACGCGCGGTATACCAGAATCGCTGGTTTCATCGTTTTCAGCCACCAAAACTTTTACTTGGTAGGTTCCAATATCAATACCGACAGCAATATTTTTGGCCATAGTTTTATTAAAAAGAAAAACAAATTATCGATTACATCTTAGATTATACTAAGATTTAAAAATAAATGCCAGAGCTCGAAAAAGTGTATAAGTATCTAGTGTGAGTATAAGTATAAAGCGGGTCAGTCGCACAGCAACCGATCCGCTTTACTTACTAAATATTAAATTTCTTTCTGAATTTAGTTTCTAGTTTTTCCATTTCTTCACCATGATCATAGCCTTTGAGATGAACTAGACCGTGGATGTATAAGTAAGCTAAATAATTTTCTTTTGAGCGTTCAAAAAGAGGCGCTTTTTCAGCCAATTTTTTTAAACAAATAAAAATTTCGCCAGAGTTTTTGTCTAAAGGAAAACTTAGGATGTCGGTTGGTTTATCAAAACCCCGGTAGACGTTATTTAGCTTGTGTATTTGTGCTTCAGAAACAAAATTTACACTTAGTTCATATTTGCTGCCAAGGACGGCTGATTTGTATATGTCAAAAGACAAGCTTGGAAGCTTGCCTTTAGTTTGGTTTTGTACGGAGAGATTTATTTCCGGAAAATCCAA
This sequence comes from uncultured Candidatus Saccharibacteria bacterium, assembly GCA_964583845.1. Classification (GTDB taxonomy): domain Bacteria; phylum Patescibacteriota; class Minisyncoccia; order Phycocordibacterales; family GWA1-40-21; genus JBAWVR01. The sequence goes on along the minus strand of CAZOXG010000014.1, from coordinate 15,093 downwards.
CATTTTATTATCTACTATTTCTTTCAGTCATCTTGCCCAACTTGATGAGTTTAGCGATTTCTGTCTTACGTTTCAAAGACTCTAGAGTTTTCATCTTGGTCTTGTAGTGGGATAAAACACGTCCAGAGTAGCGAATACTGCGAACACGTGGCAAAATACCGGCAGCCTGAACGCGTTTGGTAAAACGGCGCAATACACTGGTACCGTTTTCGTTATTGTTTCTGTTTACTTCAACATTTATCATATGGCGAATATACTAACACAGTGAGTAATTTTTGCAAGGTCATTTGGTTGTGTTTTGAATTTAAAGAGTCTAAATCCCAAAGGTAAGGCCGGCAGTTCGCGGAGCGAACTGCCGGCCTTTTTTGCTTATACCTGTACTAAGCGTTAACACCTAGATCATTAATACCAATCAGCATTTCTGATGTGTTCAGAAAGGTGTTTAATCGGAACAGTAGTTTGAGAGCGGGTTTTGAGATTACGAATCATAACAGCGTCTTCCAAAGCCTCTTTTTGACCCATGATCATTACGAAAGGAATACGTAGTTTTTCAGCTAACATTAATTGACTACCCATCTTATCGCGGCTAAGTGATTGATAGACCAGAATATTATCCATACGCAGAATTTCGATTAAAGTTAAAGCTTTATGTTTGGCTTCAAAACCAAGTTGGATGAAATACAACATTGGCTTTTTGATTTTTTTGACGGAGTCTTTTTTGAGAATATTCTTAAAATGAATTTTAGTTACAACCGCTGGTATTTCTTTTTTCAGATCTATTTTTTTTGATAGAGCATCATAGCGGTAACCAAAAGCTAACTGTTCTGTTTTATTGTTGCCAAAATGCCCAGTGATGCGGAAAACAGTCTGAGAACCAATACGGGGGTAGCCGACAAGTGTGTTATTTATCTGGTAAGGAATTGAAAGTTTTTCCAAATATTCTAAAACTTCTTTAAAATGTTCCCGACTGGCATCAGACAAACAGTTAATAGCTTGAGGAGCCTCAGCTTTATTGTCTTGACAAGTTTTGTTTTCACAAGCTAAAACCGATAAAGCATCTTGTTTAAAAGCTTGGCGACAGTGTGCTGAGAGATTGTTAATATTTTTTCTAAAGTAGGTAGTTAGTTCGCGAGAAAAGCGATTGATAGATTCCTTGTCACCTAAACTATTTATTTCCACCATTAAGTCTTTTGCGCCGTACTCTTTAAGAATGGCTAGGGAGGTACTAATAGACATCGCTTCAGCAACACATTTACTTGTGCCAATTATTTCTAAACCAATTTTCTTTTCAGTTGTTTTGCGATTGGCACCTTGTTCAATAAAACCATTATAACAAAGCATTGTTGGTTGAGGCTGGTTTAAGTAACCTTTCTCTAAAAAATGTCGCAACATAGCAATGCGTTCTTCTGGTGTACTAGCTAAATCAGAAACATCATCAGCGATATTTTCAGTTTTTCTAATAGCTTTACCTTTTTGTTCGTCTTCTTTGTTAATGGTCGGTACGGTGATAGGAGTAAAGCCGTAAAAAATAGCAACTTCAGTGGCTTTATCTACGTCTTTGTGTTCCAAATACTCGATCTTTGGTGGCTCAATTTTCTTACCTTTTATGACTTCATTTTTTTTCCCAGTCGGTTTTTTAACCTGTTCTTCTAAAAATATCATTTGAATTATTTGTTTAGTTGATAATAAGAGGTGGCAGCGCCAGGGAACGGTCCAATTTGCCCAAAGCCAACTAATCGAAGAGGAAAATAGTTGCCATTGCCTAAGGGGACAATTTTAACTAATCGAAGAAGGGGTCGTCCTATAACATATTGTCTTTCTAGCGGTCCCCAAAATCTTGAGTCCATACTTTCTTTTCGGTTGTCACCGAGCACAAGGAACTCATCAGCTTTTAAAATAAATTTTTGTCCGGTTTCTGTGCACGGGTTTCCATAATTGCCAAAAGGGTTGGCTATCTTGGAATTTCCCATATTACAATATTGTTGTGCCATTTTACTAAGTTCTGGACTAAGGTAGGGTTCATCTATTTTAATGCTACTGGTACTATTGACTAGGGTAATGAAAATCTCATCTTTTTTAATCTCGATGGTTTCATTAGGTAAGCCGATTACACGTTTAATGAAATATTTTTTAGGATCGATTGGATATTTAAAGATTAAAACGTCACCACGAGCGGGGTCTTTGAAGTGATAGGATAGCTCATCTACAAGTAGATATTGTCCTGTGTCAAAGTTGTTTTCCATAGAACCGCCTTGGACGATGAAGGGCTGTATAACCCAAAGACGTAAGGGAAGTATGATAAAAGCCGCAATAAAGATGAATTTGGATAATTCCCACCACCAACTGTTATTTTTATTGGCTTTTACGACTTCTTCAACTTCAATTATGCTGTTTTGGTTGTTGTCATTAGCTAAATTTTCAAGAGATTCTTTTGGCTTTTCCATTGGTTGATTTTACTGCCTAAAAAGGTTTGACACAAGGGGTAAAACTGTGTTGTAAGTATAATTCGTGTTATATTGTAAGAAAAAGTATCCGGTGTCAGAACTCGGATGCTCTCAGATAGAATCATTAATTTCGTATTGGTCTAAGCCACAGTCATTGATAAGACCTCGGGCGATAAGTCCAGTAATTAATTCATTGTCTGTTGGATGTTCTACATTTCGAGGTTCTTGCCATTTATCAGCGGTGATTATGATGCAGTTTCGAGAGAGACTCTCTTGATTCAATTCTTTAGCTTTGATAACAAGAAGTTTGTGAATTTCCACAAACATGTTCGTTTCTTTCTTTACTACCGTTATTTTTGTCGGTTCACGGTTTTTGTTTAATAGCCAACTGAACGAAAACATAAATTACCTCCTCTCTTTGTACAATGAGTTTTTGTTTCTGTTTATATATTAGCATTGAATATTTGACTGTCAAAATAACTTTTTGTTTAAGCCAAACCTTAGATAAAAAATGGCGGACTTGCCGATAAAAAAATGAACTATATAATGTTCATATATGTCATACATTATCGTTGGTTTAGGTAATCCCGGAGAAGAATATATCAATACTCGTCACAATACAGGACGAATGGTGGTGGAAGCTTTAGCCAAGAAGCTCGATTTTCCTGATTGGAAAAGCGATATGAAGCTCAAGGCTTTGGTTACAAGTGGAAAGATTGGTAAAGAAAAAGTTCAACTTGTATTACCAGAAACTTTTATGAACAAGTCTGGTTTGTCAGTCAGTCCACTAGTTAAAAGTAAAAAAGCGGCGGAAACTCTTTTAGTTATTCATGATGAATTGGATATTCCGCTTGGCAAAATGAAATTGTCTTTCAATAAAAGTTCCAATGGTCATAAAGGCGTTGAGTCTATTATTAAAGCCGTGAAGACTGAAGCGTTCTTACGTTTGCGTATTGGTGTAGTGCCGGCGCTCGCGAGTGGTAAAATGAAGAAACCAAAAGGTGAAGATGAAATCGTTGATTTTATAATTGGGGAGTTCAAAAAACCGGAAATGGAAGTGCTAAAAAAAGTCATTAAAAAAGCCGTCGAAGGTTTGGAGGTATTGGGCAAAGAGGGTAAGGATATTGCGACGGGTGTCATAAACAGTGTTAATATTTAACTATGAATCAGGTATTTAAATACAATAAAATAGTAGTATATATTTTACTCTTTTTTATAGGTACATATTTCTTGAGTGGGGCTAAGGGAAATGAAAGTGGTTTTTTCTTGTTTTGCTTTTTGGCTATGTTGCTTGGTCAGGCTTTAGCTTTAATTATTTCAATAATTCTTTTACGTTTTTCATATAAAATTGAAATATATTTTCTAAGTGTATTGAATATTTCTTTTATAATCACTTCTTTATTTTCTATATTTAGCTCTTTGTGGATAATCGCCATTGTATTTTTTGATATTTTATATTTCTTAAATAGGTATTATATAAAAGAAGAATATAGGATACTCAGTAATAAAGAATAAAAATCCGGCGGATTGCTAAAAAGCAACCGCCGGTTTTCGTTGAGGAGTCAGTTAGACTCCAAGTTCGAATTCCATCTGTGGCGAACGTTCCGTATCGCAGGACCTCAGACGACAGCTTGGAAAATTAACCTTATCAAGAACCGTTGAAAAGGACCTCCCTCTGATTATTGGATAATTGTCAGACATGTCGATAAGAGGAAAGCACGCCTCAATTTCTCCTTTTTCGTTTTTTGTCTTTGAACCTAGGGCGGCACTGCCAAGCCAATCAGGCTTAAACAATATTTCGGCGTAATGGGTTGCCAGAGCGAGGTTTTCGCCGCAGGTCAGAGGAGTTTTTTGTTGACTGAGGATTTTTTTCAGGGCCATCTCTCCTGACATTGCTACCTCCTCAAGGCCAATGCTTACTCCCAAGGCAAAATACGGTACAGCAGGCACTGGTGGATCGTCCACAATCTTTTGCCAACCGTAATAGCTGCCAGCACCACTTTTACCATTTATGTTTACTGTCATCATTTGCACGATCGGGCCAAAAATTTCTTGGCTTGTAGGAAAGATCATGAGGATGGGAATTTCCTTGTCTCCCATGTTGAGAAGAGAGCCTTGATAACAAGCCTCTGGCAAGACTCTGTTAATTAAAGTCTCCCATTCACCACCACCGATACGTTTTCGCAAGGAACTGATCAGTCCCAAAGCCACGTATTCCAATTCTTTGGCAGAATAACGCATAAGTAACTCCTTCCGTAAAGTTTCTGTTGAAAGAACATTTAAGAACAAATCAACAACTTTGTTGATAGATTTAAACTAACAAAGTTATAGGTAATTAGCAAACAGGCTGGCAGTCCGCCATGGGCGGACTGCCAGCCTGATATAAAAACAAAATCACCGTAAGGTGATTTTGTTTTTGAGTATTATTTAGTTTTTTCAACAAATGACAAACCCATTTTCTGACTCTTAGCTTCAAACAAGACGATCTTGAATGTATAGCGCTTACCGAGTTCTAATTTCTCTTTCAATTTAGCTTCTGAACCACCAAATTCTGAAAGATGAACCAAACCAGCCACACCTTCTTCAATACTAGCGAGAGCACCATGCTTGTTGTATTTGATAACAACCGCCTGAACCTCATCACCTTTCTTGTATTTCTTGTCAGCATTTTTCCAAGGATTTTCCTTCAAAGCTTTGATAGATAGAGAAACTTTGTCGTCCTTGATTTCAATAATTTTAACTTTAACTTTCTGACCAATCTTGAACATTGCCTTTGGATCTTCAACTAGAGCCCAGTCAATTTCGGAAATGTGAACCAAACCTTCTAGACCTTCCTCAACTTTAACGAAGATACCAAAGTCAACGATACCAGTAACTTCACCTTCCAACTCGTCACCAATTTTATATTTAGCAACTGATTTTTCTTTTTCCTTAGAAGTTTCCATGTTCTTCTCAGAGAAGATAAGTTTTCCTTCTTTTGGAAGGGCTGTGATGATAATAACTGAAATCTTTTCACCGACTAATTTACGAAGTTCATCAATGATTCTGTCTTTGTCACCATCAGCTACGCGAGGGTAGTGATCAGCTTTCAATTGAGATGCCGGTAAGAAGCCCTGAATACCTTGCCAGTTTAGGATCAAACCACCTTTGTTTGCCTCCTGGACAGTCAATTCCAAAACATTCTTGTCCTTGATGAATTTCTCCGCTTCACTCCAGATCAAAGCTTGTTTAGCTTCTTTGAGTGATAGTTCAATATAACCATCAACATTGTCAGTATCAACCACCTTAGCGGAAATACTGTCGCCGATATTTAGTTTCTTGACGATGTCACGAGCGTTGATAAATTCACGTCCGAAAATAGTACCAGTACCGATCTGACCCAAGTCTACATAGACAGCTGAGCGTTCGATACCAATAACATTACCTTCAACGATATCACCGACGGATGGCGGGGTCATACTCTCACTTACGATACGCGCCATCAAACTTTTCGGTTTTTTGTCTTCGGCGGTTTCGATATCTTTCTTATCTTCAACTGCTTCCTCGACAACTTTCTTAGTTCTAGCCATTTTTTAAAATATTTATTGTGCGATGTTGGTTGCCCAACGATTGGCACTAGCTATTAGTTCCGATTTTTCTTACGAAAGTCGGGGTTACCTAAAGCCGATAAATAACTGCTGCAGTATAACAAAATATACAGGGAAAGCAAGGTGTTGTCTGGCAGGAATTTCTTTAACCCCGATTGTTGTCTTGTGTTTACTTTTCCAAAGTTTTTAGAAAATTTTCTATATCCTCTTCTGTTTTACAGTCGTACAATTTATTTATTATAACAATAGCCCGAGGATCATTTGTTTGTTTAAGAAAGTCTTCTTTGGAATATTTTGTTATTGTTTCAAATAATTCATCTGGAGAGTGTAAATTTACAACGAGGTTTCCCGTATCTGGTAGAATATTGGCAAATTCATTTAGACACTCTGTCCATTCTTCCATAGTCTTGTTTTTTCCAATATTATTGAAGAAAATATGTAACCCATTATTTATAATATTAGTTGTTAATTTAATTGAAAAACGCTGGCAGAAATCTTTTATGGACTTGTCTTCTGGATTAATTTTGGGCACATCTCTAAAATGAAACATCTGTTGGCCTTTATTTCTATCATCACCAAAACCAGATTCTATAGTGTCGTATCCCTTTTTACGTAAAATCAATACTGCTTCTCTAGTTTGTTTTTCTAGATTTTCGACATAAACTCCCATAAATAACTCTTCAAGAGTTGGTTTAGGATTTTCAAGTTTCCTCCTATTAAGTTCCGGATTATCGTAGCCATACACGCCATGATACATAATGATGTTTGTCATGGTATCCTCCATGATTTGCGGATTATTTTTATAAAAATCTTTTATTTTTTGAGTTTTCAAGTCAAAAAAATTTCCAACCAATTCGTTGAAAGTTTGAACTCTCGCTACATCACTTAAATTTGCGCATTTTGTATGTAAATTACTGACAATGTTATTTAAGGTTTCTATATTTTCAGGATTTTTTATGATTTTTCCTAAGGTATCTATTACTTGGGTGCTATCTGTATTACGGGCTTTGTCAAGATTTTGTAAGAATAGAATTGATTCAGCGACGATTGTCTCTAGAGGTGGTTTATTAAGATGGGAAGTATTCATGTCTCCAGTATCAAATGTTTGTTTCATTCAGTAATCATAATACAAATTTATATATGATGTCAAAATCACTTAAATATATATTAACCGTCGAATGTCCTTTGCCATGCTTTATTTGAAACTAAAAATCACATAAGCCTTTCCGTCCAGTAGTTTGCTAAAAATATTTTATGATATAATACGCTCGTTATGATAATCACAAACCAAGGTTTAGAATTTTTTAAAGTTCAATTCGGCGATACTATTTTAGCGTTTAATCCTATTTCCAAGGAGTCAAAACTCAAAGCCTCTCGCTTTGGTTCTGACGTTGCCCTTATTTCACTCAATCATCCAGATACCAATGGAGCTGAAAGTGTGACCTATTCTGATCGTGAACCAATGGTCATCTCTGGCCCAGGTGAGTATGAAGTCAAAGAAGTTTTTATTAAAGGTTTTTCTTCCCAAACTACTTATGGTGGCAAAGAAAGAATAAATACTGTTTATTTCGTTACTCTAGAAGGTATGAATATTTGTTTCTTGGGAGCAATAGGCGACAAAACCCTTAGTAAAGAAGCTCAGGAATCATTAGAGAATGTAGATATTTTGTTCGTACCAATCGGTGGCGACGGTGTTTTGGATGCTGAAGAAGCCTATAAATTTTCTGTTTCTTTGGAACCGAAAATAATTATCCCAATGCACTATGACTTACCGAGCGCCAAAGGAGCCTTGGCGATGTTTCTTAAAGAAGCGGGAGAAGATAAAACCGCTCCGATCGATAAACTAACCATCAAGAAAAAAGATTTGGAAGGTAAGGACGGTGAAGTTATAGTGTTAGCCTCAGTAAATTAATATATGAAAACCTTTGAACCAATAATGAGTTTTTTACGGGGGTTAAGTAATAGTCAGAAAGAGCTAGTGGCCTATTTTGGTGCTGGTGTTATTACTTTGATTATTGTGTTTGTTTATGTTGGTGACAAAATAACTGGAGTTTTGTATACAAATAATAGTGCCGCACAAGTGAAATCGAATACTTTAAGCGACACTGGGGCAACTTCTTATTTTCAAGACAATTTTAGTAAAGCCTTTAGTGGTCTAACAGATATGTTTAAAATGCCGTCTTCTACTGATACAAATAATACTCAAGTCGGAACAGTTGCATCACCGGTTATAAACAAGACACCGAGCAATAATGACAGTGATGGCCTAAATAAAATTGCTGACGATATTAGAAACTTTAACTCTCAATTTGGAACAACTTCAGCTGGACTTTTGGGTCAATAAAACTGGTAAAATTCTTAAAAAACGTTATAATTAAAGGATAATTTAAAAATATATTATGTCAGACAAAAAAGAAAAAAAAGGGGAAGGTGAGGTAGAAGTGGTATCAGAGAGAGGAATTAACTCTCGCAATATCATTACTGAAATGAAAGAGTCCTATTTGGACTACGCGATGTCTGTTATTACACAGCGTGCTTTGCCTGATGTGAGAGACGGTTTGAAACCGGTTCATCGCCGTATTCTTTTTGCGATGCATCAAATGGGTTTAACAGCTGGTGGTAAGACACGTAAGTCAGCGACTGTGGTAGGAGAGGTACTTGGTAATTATCATCCACACGGTGACTCTTCCGTATATGAAGCCATGGTTAAAATGGCCCAAGATTTTTCTTTCCGCTATCCGTTGGTAATTGGTCAAGGTAACTTTGGTTCTATCGACGGAGACGGTGCTGCTGCTTATCGTTACACTGAGGCAAAAATGTCTAAATTGTCGAATGAGATTTTACGTGATATTGAAAAGGAAACAGTTAATTGGAGACCGAATTATGATAATACGAAACAGGAACCAGAAGTTCTACCAACTGCTGTACCAAGTTTGTTGTTGAATGGTACTCTAGGTATTGCGGTGGGTATGGCAACAAACATTCCTCCACACAATCTTCGTGAGGTTGTTGACGCTACAACTTATCTTTTGGAAAATCCCAAAGAAGCTACCAATGATGATTTGTTGAAATATATTAAAGGTCCAGATTTTCCAATGGGTGGAATTATTTTTAATGAAACTGATATTAAACACGCCTATGCGACGGGGCGTGGTGGTGTTGTTTGTCGTGGCGAGGCTGAAATCATAGAAGATAAAAAAGGACAGTTTCAAATTATCATCACCTCTATTCCTTACCGCGTAAATAAAGCTGATTTTATAGTTAGTATTGCTGACTTGGTACGTGATAAAAAAATAGAAGGCATCCGTGGTTTACGTGATGAATCTACCAAAGATATACGTGTAGTGATTGATCTAAAAGCTGGCGCTCAACCACAAAAGGTTTTGAATTTTCTATACAAACACACTCAATTAGAGGACGCTTTTAACTTTAATGTTGTAGCTCTGGTAAATGGTGTGCCACAAACTCTCTCACTTAAAACAATTCTTGATGAGTTTATTAATCACCGAAAAATAATAATTCGTCGCCGTACTGAATTTGATCTAAGCAAGGCTCTGGCTCGTGAACATATTTTGTTGGGGTTGAAAAAAGCCCTTGATCATATCGATGAGATTATTAAACTGATTAAAAAATCAAAGGATATTGAAGAGGCTCGTTTGGGTTTAATGAAAACCTTCCGTTTTTCTGAAATTCAGGCCAATGCTATTTTAGAAATGAAGCTCCAGAAGTTGGCTGGTTTAGAACGAAAGAAGATTGAAGATGAATTGAAAGCAGTCCAAGCTTTAATTGAAGACCTTAAGGATATTTTGGCTAATCCAAAACGTATTCCTAAGATAATCAAAGACGAATTAGCTGAAATTAAAGATAAGTATGGAGATGACCGCCGAACAAAGGTTGTTCGTGGAGGGGTAAATAACATTTCTGACGAAGACTTGATACCTAATGAAGAGAGCGTTTTGGTTTTGACTGCCGGTGGATATGTTAAACGTACCAATCCAGATGAATATCGTAAACAAAAACGTGGCGGTGTTGGCGTGGTGGATTTAGATACTAAAGAAGAAGATTTTGTTACCACCTTACTTACAGCCACCACTCATAGTGATATATTGTTCTTTACCGATAAGGGTAAAGCCTTCCAGGTCAAAATGTATGATTTGCCAGAAGGTAAACGTGCCACTAAAGGTAAATCAATTGCAAATTTCTTATCAGTTGGAGATGGAGAGAATATAACTTCTATTTTAGCAATGCCAAAGGAAGTTAAAAAAGCTGGTTTAAGTTTGTTTATGATAACTAAACAAGGAACAGCCAAGATGGTAGAGGCCAAAGCTTTTGAGGATGTCCGTCGTAATGGTTTGATTGCTATTTCATTACATGATGGTGATGAACTTAAAAATGTTTCTTTTGTGGCTAAAGGTGACGATATTATTATCGCCACTTCCAAAGGCCAGTCTATTCGTTTCAAAGGTGGAGATATACGTGAGATGGGACGCAATGCAGCTGGTGTTCGGGGAATTAGACTTGATAAAGGAGACTTTGTAATCGGTGCCGATGTTGTTAAAAAAGAGATGGAGAAACCAGAAATGTTAGTTATTTCTGCTAATGGTTACGGTAAGAAAACTCCACTGGATGAATATAAAACACAGGGCCGTGGTGGTTCCGGTATTAAAACAATGAAAGTAACTCCAAAAACCGGTGATATTATTACTTCAAAAGTTGTTTCTACCGAAGAGGAATTGGTTGTTATTTCTAAGCAGAGTCAGGTAATTCGAACTGGTTTAGCGGAGATACCCTCACTCGGACGTTCAACTCAAGGTGTTAGAATTATGAAATTGAGAGATGGTGATGGAATCGCGTCGTTGATTTGTTTATAAACTAAAAAAAGAATGGCCGGTTTTCGCGGAGCGAAAACCGGCCATTCATATATTCAGTCATTAAAAAAGCTTGGCTCCAAAATATACTGTGATATAATATAACCACTTAGAACTTATTATGTTTTCTGATCCACAAAAAATTATTGATCAACTATTTTTGACTAAGGGTCAGGTGGTGATTGATATGGGATCCGGTACTGGTTTTTATACCAAAGCCGCCGCTAAAGCGGTGGGTAGTACTGGTCATGTTTACGCGATCGATTTACAGATAGATTTACTACGCCGACTCAAAAAAGAAGCTCAAGCCTCTAATTTGGAGAATGTTCAAATTGTTTTTGCGGACCTTGAGAAGCCTATGAGTACCAAAGTCAAAGATAGTATTGCGGATTTGGTAATTATTGCGAACCTTCTTTTTATGATTAAGAACAAAGAAGTGATTTTGGCCGAAGCCAAACGTGTACTAAAACCAGGGGGACGACTACTCGTGGTTGATTGGCAAGAGTCTTTTGGTGGTATCGGTCCCCAGTTTGAATCTGTGATTGATCGTAAAGAGGCACAAAAACTAGGTGAGGCATCTGGTTTTACATTTAATTCTGATATAGAGGCTGGCTCGCATCACTATGGTTTAATATTTAAAAAAATCTAATGAAAAAAACATTTCAATTTACGATAATTGCAATCTTCGTGGGGTTAGTTTTTGTTGCTTTGATATTGTTTGCGAGTTTCAAAGGAACATCCACTCAAGATATCCGCATTACTCTTTGGGGAACAGAATCATCCGCTGATTTTAGTAAGTGGTTTGGAGGGATTTCGGCTGCCCGAGATACTACTGTTTTACCAAATGTTCAGTATGTAGCGAAGGATCCAACAACCTTCGACAAGGAGCTGGTTGAAGCGATTGCTAGTGGTATTGGACCCGATGCAGTTATTTTGCCGGATGATTTGATTGTTCGTTATTCCGATAAAATTTTCCCTATCCCTTACACCACTCTTAGTGTCGCGGATTTTAAAAATACCTACGCCCAAATTGGTGAAATATATCTAAGAAATGAAGGTATCTTAGCTTTACCGTTTACCGCCGATCCTCTGGTTATGTATTGGAATCGAGACGCCTTCAATGCAGCTGGTTTAACAGGGACTCCAGCAACTTGGGATACATTTAAGACTGTGGTATCTACTCTAACCAAAAAAGATAATGCCAAGAATATTTTATTTAGTGGAGTGGCTTTTGGTGAATATAAAAATATTGATCACGCAAAAGATATACTTTCATTGCTTTTACTGCAGTCGGGTAGTTCTATGGTCTTTTCTGGCACTAACGGTTACACTGCGTCCTTAAATAGCTCTAACTCAGGTGCTAAGGAGCCGGCAAATTCAGCTTTTAATTTTTATACCAGTTTTGCTAACCCAAACAATCCTCTTTATTCATGGAATAAATCATTAGCTTCTTCACATAGTTCTTTTTTGAGTAATGGACTAGCTTTATATTTTGGTCCAATTTCGGAATTTAATGAAATAGCTACGCAAAATCCAAATCTAAATTTTGATGTTACTATGGTACCTCAGATTACTAATGCTTCATATAAAACAACTTTAGCTCATATGAATGGGTTGGCAATTTTGAAATCTTCCAAGAATGTTCAAGCTGCCTACAATCAATTAACCAAAATGATTCAACCGGCCGCTCTAGATGCTTGGATCGGTATTACAGGCAAGGTTCCGATTCGCCGGGATATGTTAGCGCTAAAGTCTACTAATCCAACAGAAATATTATCCAAGCAGGCACTTTTAGTTTCCAAAACTTGGCTGGATCCTCAGATGGAATCTACTAACCTGAGTTTTCAGAAGGCCGTGGAGGGTATTAATTCTGGAAAGTATTACATTAGTGAAGCGGTTTCCCGTTTGAATGACGAGATTAATTTATTACTAATTAAAAAACAATAGAATGTTAAAGAGATATTTAATAGGCTCAATGATGTTGATATCAATATTTGGCCCTTGGTCACTAGCTATGGCTGATACAGTTGGTACGGCTCCGAGTGCTGGTAATGGTAATGGGTTGGTAACTTGCGGAAATATTGGACCAGACGGGAAATTGGTTGAGTGTAATTTTAATTATGCTATGGCTGAGGTTAAATTACTTATGAACTACATGTTTTGGTTCACTATGATTATAGTTACGGGTGTGATTGCGTATTCAGGTTTCAAATATATGCTAGCTGGAGGCAATTCATCTGAGGTTAAGAAAGCAAATAAGATGTTCACAAGTATTGTTAAAGGTTTACTCTTTATGTTTTGTGCCTGGATAATTGTTTTTACAATCGAAAACACGCTCATGAAAACTGACGGAGAAGCTAAAAAAACCATTGACACTTATTTCCTAAATCCATTTAAAAGTAACTAATTTAAAAATATGAAAAAAATATTATCCTTTGCATTTCCACTTCTGGTCTCTATACCTACTCTTGTTTATGCCGATGTTGGAGCTAGTACTGGTTTGGAGAATCCACTTAGCACTAACAGTGTTGAGGGATTGATGACTTTACTGATGGATATCGTAGTACGTATCGGTGCCGTTGTGTCAGTTTTTGCCTTGATTTACGTTGGTTATTTATTTGTAGAAGCGATGGGTAAACCTGAGAAAATTAAAACCGCTCGCAAAGCCTTTTTGTACACAGTTATTGGTATTGCTATCTTGGTTGGAGCGAAAGTAATCACTGTTTTAATTGAGAATACGATTAATTATCTTAAATAAATATGAAAAAGATATATTATTTATTTTATCTAGCTACAATAATCCTGGTTTTATTTGTATCACCATCATTGACGATTGTACCTGTGTTTGCTGATACAACAACTATTCCGGATACTACAGTTCAGCTTAATGATGCCTTCGGTAATCCCGTGAACAATAAGTTCAATGACAATACACCTTATGTTGATGTAAGTGGACTAAATACTGGAAACTTAAACAATGTTCAGGTTTCAGTTGGTGGTCAGACTCTCCCAACGGTTAGTTACGGAGCTACTGGTAATACCATAGGCGAACTATTAATTGGCACCATTAAAACTTTAGGCGGTTTAATGGCTGGGCTCATCATTACAATTTCACTAATATATTTTATTTGGAATACAATTAAATATATTAAATCCCAAGACAAAGATAGAGTTAAATATCGAGAGGGAATGATTTACGGAGTGATAGGCTTGGCTGTGGTAGTTTCAGTTTGGGGAATAGTTGGATTAATCAGATCAATTTTTGGTATCGAAGCCGGAGGTGATGATATTACTTCTTCTCTTCGGTCATTGTGGCAATAATAAGTTGTTGATTTATTTTGCTTATAGTATAATACCAAGATAAGGTCATTATTAATATTATTAATTAATTTATTATAAAAAATATTTTATGAAGAAAGCTCTCGCATATGGTTCGGTTATATGTTTTCCGGTTGTATCTTTGGCATACAACACTGATTTCACTTATATCACTACCTCATTTAACTCTTTCAAGGGCGTACTTAATACTCTAGTTGGTATTTTGGTTGCTGTGGGAGTTGTGTATTTTATTTTAAACGTTGTTAAATACATTAAAAAGGGTGCTGGTGCTACCGAAAAGAATGAGGCCGTCAAAGGTATGACTGCTGGAATAATTGGTTTGGCAGTTATCGTATCTGTTTGGGGCCTCGTAGGTTTGTTGCAGCAGACTTTTGGTGTTGGTCAACAAAATGGTCAGGATGTCACAAGAATTGTTCCTACCTATAATTAGTCGCTAATATAGAAAAGAATTGTTGGCTACTTAATATATGAAAAAAATTTTAACTTACAGTTTAATATTGAGTTTGCCAAGTCTGGTTTTTGCTGCTACTGGAAACATTGATGCCATAATGAGTAAGATAATGACAGGTATTGTAAATCCCGTAATATACCTTTTGATGTTTCTAGCGACAATTTTCTTTTTATGGGGAATGCTTGAATTTATCAAAGGTGCTGGCGAAGCCACTAAAAGAAAGACAGGTACAGATCATATGATTTGGGGTATTGTCGGTCTGGTAGTAATGGTTTCAGCCAAAGCTATTGTTGGATTGATAATAAGTATGTGGCAGTAATATAAAAAATAAACCGCTTCGGCCTAGACCGAAGCGGTTTTGTTTTTCTTATCATTCCTAGCTAGGTATACTAATAGTTAAAAAA
>CAZOXG010000013.1:0-21932 GCA_964583845.1 uncultured Candidatus Saccharibacteria bacterium | reverse complement strand
ATCTAATTAAAAAATGGCTTGGTTATAAAGTTACATCAGAAGATATAAGAAAGGAGTTAGAAAACCACTTAAAATACTCCAAACAAGATCCCCAATCACTTATTGATTTATATAATGAATTGTTGGAAAAAGAAAAGAGAGTATAATTAGTATATGGATTCAAAAGCCGATATAAAAAGACTAGAAGAAAAAATTGATGAGCTATCTGAAAAAATAGAGGTTATTCTTAAACGTCAGAATCTACAATACACAGACATTATGTTGTTTTTAAAAAATAGTAATGATGATGGTATCACTACAATCGATGGCCGAACCACAGATGAACTATACGAAAAAGCGAAATTGGAAGTACTAAAAGCTGGAAAGGCATCTACATCATTTATCCAAAGAAAACTAGGAGTCGGTTATGCTCGGGCTGCTACATTAATGGATATGTTAGAAAAAAACGGTATCATTGGACAAAGTTTGGGAAGTAAACCGAGAGAAGTGCTTAATAAGGAATAACGACAATTAACACTGATTATCATGATTACAAATACCTCTAATAGCTTGTTTTATTTTTAAGCAATCCTCAGGTGCAATAGTAGAAAGAGAAATTTGTTTTTCATTACTCGTTATATCTGTTTTTTGGACCAATCTACCTTTTATCTTAAATCCAAGCTCTATCTCGGCTTTTCTATTTCCTTTCTTCTTTTTTATGTCTTCTACGAGGGCGTTTAAAAGCAAATCATCTGTTAAACCTTTTTCCTCACACAACTTTATAAAACCAACACTACTAGTTAGTTTGCTGGGATTTTTAGCTGTGTTAATGGAATAACCGGCATCAATCATTGCTCGACTCGCATTTCCACCATTTTCAACCATTATTTCTAAAGCTTTTTTTTGTTTCATTGTAGGTGCCATATATTTAAATTAGTGCTAATAACTGACGACTTTGTTGTAAAGAAACAGAAGGATATGGAAACATCTCTTCCCATTTCATAGTTCGTATTTTGTCTCTCCAAGCGAGCATAATAGAAAAGCACCCAACCGGGTGTCTTTTTTATTATGCTCCGTGGAGCGAGTGCTAGGTAGCACTCGCGTGTAGGGATCGAAGCCCGAGTGTTGAAGGTTAAGACTTCTGATATAATGGTTAGATGGATTCTAAAAATTTACCTTATATTTTGAACGAACTGGTTAGTAATCAAATTATAGGAGAAACGGCCACTGTTATTAAGCAACATAAAGGAGGTACAGATAGTACTCTATTTGAGATTGAAAACAATGGACAAAAACTTGCCTTAAAGATTGAAAGCAAAAACAAACTCGTAAATGTAGTGTCGTTTTGTAACCACTATAAAAATGTAAATCTTTTCCCCTCAATTAAATATGTTGACGAGGATTTCCATTTTTTCGTTTATTCTTTTACTAATGGAGATACCTGCAAACGCTCGTTGAGTGAAGATGAAATTACATATGTAATAAATGAAGTGATTAATAAGTATACTAGTTCACCATTTTCTAAATGGGGTGAATTAGAGAGTGTAAAAAATACATTGTACGATTTTATATTAGCTGATGCTGAATACAACAAAGAGCTTATTGATGACGCGCTAAGAAGTCCTCATGAGTTTGAACGTATCAAAGGAGTAATAGCAAAACTTTTTTCTAAATTTTCAAACTCACCGTACTTAACTCATGGGGACCTAGGGACTCATAATATCGTACTTTATAATAACAAAATTGTTAGGGTTATAGACCCACTCGTAGTAAATAGCTTACCAGTCCTTGAACTCATGTTTCTTATAGCCTCAAAACCACCAACAATAAAAATTGATGACGTAATAAGGCTGTGTCAGATGTTAAAAGATATTTCAGGTTTTGAAGAAAATGAATTGATTTCTCTTTTCAAAATCACTATCTATATCCGTATCGGAAGAGCTGTCTTGTATCATCCACAGGATCTTCAAGAATATATTGTTTTATACAAATCACTTTAACTTATTATACTTCATTCCACTCTGTTTTTTTCAAAAATCGTCCGTCAATCGTCCAAAGTACGGAGACGTCTCGTGCCCGGGCACGAGACGCGTCAAAAAAAACAAAACCATCCGAAAGGGTGGTTTTTTTGGTGTGAATTTATAAGTGAAAGAAAATGATTGTTTCGATTGTATAATAAATGTAGGTATTAGTAATTAATAAATAATATGAATAAAACAAAAAAAGTGGTCTTAACTCTCGGTTCAGTATTATCCGTCCTAACTTTAGCGGTTGTATTTTCGAATACAGCTCTAGCCTATAAGGGTAATCCTGCTGTAAAAGGACCAAATTACTCAGCTGATCGTCACATTGCTATGACCAAAGCTTTTGAGTCAAATGATTATGAAGCCTGGAAAAAATTAATGGCGAATAATAGTGGGCGAGTAACAGACTTAATTACAAAGGATAACTTTGCGAAGTTTGCCGAAGCTCATCGCCTAGCCTTAAAAGGTGATATGCCCGGTTCTCAAAAAATTAAACAAGAGTTAGGCTTGGGTAAAAAAGATGGTTCTGGTAATAAAAATCATGGTAATCAGGGTGGAATGAGAGGAAATGGAAAGTGTTTGAATAAATAATTGGAATTTAGTTATAACCCTCAATGTGAATTATTGAGGGTTAGATACTAAAGTTGAATTAAGTGTTAATATTATTAGAATAAATTATATGATTGATTATAAAGATACTTCTGATTCTGACTTGGTAAAAAAGATCGTCGCTGGAGATCATGATTTGTTCGAAAACATAATGGAAAGATATGAGGCCAAGATTTTTCGCTATGTTCGAAGTTTGATAAAAGATGAAAATAAGTCAGCGGATATTGTTCAGGAAACATTTATCAAAAGTTACGTAAATTTAAATAGTTTTAACCCTGAATTGAAGTTCTCTAGCTGGCTGTATAGAATTGCACACAATGAAACAATTAATGAAATTAAAAAGTATAAAAAAGAAATATCACTACCTGACGACTTTGATATCGAGAGTGGGGAGGATATAGAAGAAAATTTGATTACAAAAGAGTTGGGTGAACATGTGACTGGGTGTTTGACTCGTTTGCCAGTAATTTATTCTGAACCGTTAATTTTATTCTATCTTAACGAAAAGAGTTACGAAGAGATTAGTGATATCTTGAGAATACCAATGGGGACTGTGGCCATAAGAATAAGTCGAGCCAAAAAATTAATGAAAAATATTTGCCAAACAAAATGAAAAATATAACAAAAAATGTGATGGATCAGATTAATCAAGGTAAGGCGAAAATGAAACCAAAATACTATTTTATAATTGGTTCTGTTTTGACTTTTTTGGCTTTAATCTCAGCTATTGTTTCATCGGTATTTTTAGTTGGTTTAATTAGATTTTTTCTTCGATCACACGGTCCTAGGATGCAATTTAGGTTGGAACAGATAATGGATAATTTTCCTTGGTTTTTGATCGTATTTGCTATTGTTGGTCTTGTTTTAGGTATTTGGTTGCTTATGAAGTATCGTTTGTACTACAAACATAAGCCTTGGATTATAATAGCATCATTTATTCTAGCTATAATTATAGCTGGAATCATTGTCGATATGACGGGTATCAATGATGTTTTGTATAAAAAAGGTCCTATGCAGGGTGTTATGCACCAGTATTTTGGTGGCTGTGAGAAACCTGATATTTCTAATTGTAATAGAAACTAGTTCATTATTAAGTTAAATAAGTTAAATTTGGTATAATTAATCACAATATGAAAATAATAAAAAACGAGGGTGTTCTAGACCGATGGTTGAGAATCATTCTTTCAGAAGTATTTTTTCTTTTAGCGTTTTTCTGGCTAGGTGGAGTCTGGCAAGTAATCTTTTATGTTTTAACTATTATTATGCTAGTAACTGGCTTAACTGGTTTTTGTGGAGTTTATAAGATTTTTGGTGTCAGTACGAACAAAACTCCTGTTAGTAAAAAACAACGTACGATTACCATTATCAGCTTTGTGGTTATGTTTGTTGTTATCGCCCTCGCGGGTTCATACTTTAGTAATTTCTTTACAAAAAAATTCTTTTTGGAGGATTATAATAAGATGAATCAGTATTATAAACAGACATTATTTTATACCGGCCAGGGACTGCGTGCAGAATCTCTCGACAACTACAATAAACTTGTTTCTGAGTATGCTGTTTTTAGTAGTAAATACCAAGGTTATCATCCTTATATTATTTCAGTTGACAAACAATTTAATTCTGATTTGGTGAAAGTTTCTAATATAATCTCAGACTTAAAAGAAAATGTTAACACTGGCGATTTAAAGTTGGCTCACACTTCTTTTGAGCAGGTCCGTCCTATCTTCCAAGATGTATTAAAGCGAAATGGTTTTTCGATGCTAGCCGTTTCTTTAGTAGATTTTCATGATGCAATGGAAAAATTAATCGCTAAGGCTGACGCTAGAGATTCCGCCGGGGTGATTGAAGTTTATCCAGAAGTGAGTGATAAACTCAAGGCAGTAGAGGAGGCGGCCAACGATACTGAAATTCAATTAATCAGAACTAAATTAGACGAAGTACTATCTTTGGCAAAAGAAGGTAAGATCAATGATCTGTCCGCTAAAGCAGCGGAGCTTAAGAGTTCCTTTGTTAAGGTTTACTTGGTAAGAGGTTAAATATTTTACTCGTTCTATTTCCAAACTTGGAGTATGTAAAATCACCTTATAAAATAGGGTGATTTTTTGTTACCTGGGATAGGGATTGAACCGGTCATGTTTTACGTGATGTTTGGCTTTGTGAAAACCTTCAGTTTATTAGTTCGGCCAAAGTTCGATTGAACTATTGTTAATATAAGACCCAAAAAAATACCCAAACTTGTTATTGTCAAAGTTGTGAGTATGTCTTTGTGAATGTTGTTGTAAATAAAATCAAGGAGTCCATAAGGTAACCAGGAAAAGAATCCAAGGAGATGTCCGAATGCTAGCCCGTTTAACCACCATAAAGGAATAAAGTTGTATTTACTGGTAACTTTCCACCATTTAAAAAATATAGTAATAAAAAATACGTAGGCTGACCAAATGGGGATATCTAAATAGTAATGCATACCTGATAATTTCCACCATAATATACCCAGTAAATTTCCTTCCATATTCATGTTTACACTGTCTTGGATATTATAATCTGTGATGTAAAAGTCTAATAACATACACACAAAAAATAGCAGGTACGAGAATATAATTTTAGAATTTAAGCAACTCTTAATTTTACTTAATATACCCATATATTTTAAGATTAATTATATCAAAATGTGTATAGAAGGTCTAACTTTAGATAATTACTCAAATCAATCCCATTAAATAGGTAGTTTCCTTGTTTGTAGTCTCCAGTTCTCCCACAGCACCCATCCAATTAAGAGTTCGAAACGCAGAGTTAAAAGCAAGCCGAAAAAATAGCCCTATAAACATAGGGTTATTTTTGTACCTATGTTGTGAGTTCAAACCTCCTAATGATATAATGTGTCTATGAATATTATTGAAGAAGCTGAAAGCTTTGCCAAAAGGGAATATTTGAAAAATGATGATTTTCATCAATGGCATCATATACAAAAAGTTATGGAACGTGCGATGTTAATCTCAAACAATTTTGAGAATGTAGATTACGAAGCCCTAAAGCTGGCTATTATTTTTCACGATATTGATTATTCTGATTATAGTACCCATCCAGACAATAGCGCAGATATAGCCGTTTCTTTTCTTCAGAAGAATAATTATCCTACTGATCGTATTAAAAAGGTAAAGGAGATTATGCTCAATCATTCAACTCCACATAGGGAAAAACTTGGTGATGCAAAACTGCTTGAGGGTAAGATAATTTACGACTCTGACAAATCTATATCAATGACCAAAAAAGACGATTTTTATAATAAATATTACCCATATTTATATCTCGATGAAACCCGTAGTATTGTAGATAGGGGATTACGAGAATAATAGGGATATTTTGTACCTATTTTGCGAGTTCGAACCTAATTTATTTTGTGATATTATATATTTATGAATGAAGATACAAAGCAGTTTTTGGACGAGTTGAAATCTAGACCGGATGTGCTGGGCGTAATTATGTTTGGATCATGGGCGAGAGGTAACAATCGTCCAGATAGTGATGTTGATTTGGTGATTATTTTGACAGAAGGTTATCGAAGAACAGTCGAATATAAGAACGGACAGGCGTTTGAAA
Organism: uncultured Candidatus Saccharibacteria bacterium; assembly: GCA_964583845.1. GTDB lineage: Bacteria > Patescibacteriota > Minisyncoccia > Phycocordibacterales > GWA1-40-21 > JBAWVR01. The sequence goes on along the minus strand of CAZOXG010000013.1, from coordinate 15,723 downwards.
TAATTTACACAACAGTAAAGGGTGCGGTGGAGTTTTGGCAAATTAAAAAAGATGACTGTGCTGATTTGTGGGCGGTTGCAAAGATACTATATGATAAAGACGGAACAATGGTTGAACTCAAGAAACAAGCTGAAGAAATTATTAAAGTTGGTAAAAAACCTGTCGATCAATATCAAAAAGGTCAATTTGAATTCAGTATCAAAGACGAATTGGTAGCAATAAAGTCAATTGCTGAAAAAGATCCAACAACTGCTAGTTTGGTTATTTCAAAAACTGCGTTACTTTTAACTGAATTATTTTTTGATTTTCGTCAAATGTGGACACCAGCACCGAAACAAAGATTAATAAAATTAAAAGTGATTTCACCAGAACTTTACAAACTTTTTGAAGAATTTTATTCAACGCCTGTGCTAAAAAATAAGATCGAGTTAATTGAAAAAATAACACCTCTCGTTTTTGAAATTAATTGATGATAGCACTACGAACTTCTTCCAAAACTCGGAGCATAATAGAAAAGCACCCAACCGGGTGTCTTTTTTATTGTGCTCCGTAAAGCGAGTGTTGGGCAATATTCGATTGTAGGGATCGAAAACCTTTTGAGCTGATTTTGCAATTTCTTTAAGAAAAACACCAAAATATATACTGTTTATGTAATTGAAGATGTTGCGCTCCGTTGAGCAAAATTTTGTAATTTATGTTATTATATTTTAATGCAAGAGAAGCTTTCAGAAGGTATTATAAATCAGCAAGAAAAACCTTCTACACTGCAATTAGATATCCCTAATGCTAAAGATTACCAAGCTCTTATAAATAAATCGATTGCCAGTATAAAATCGAAAGAAAAAGTGGCCGGTGTTAAATTAGAACGCTCTGCTTTTTTTAGATATCCAGAGGATACAAAGGTGATAGAGAATTTTATGGAAGGGAAAATTCTAGCCGGAGAAAAGATTGAATTTTTAGAAATTGGTGTTGGTAATTTTCAAGAACTTTCTTCCTATCTGGCAGCGATTAAAAAAGTGGCAGATATAAATGGAAAAACTCTTCATGATTGTGTCAGTACGGAGATTGTTGAGTTACAATCTAAAGAAGCAATCACACCTAAGTTTAGTTTTGGAATAAGTTGGCTTTCTAAGGAGGCACTTAAACCACCGGCAGATTATGTACAAACAACTTATTTTGATAAAGAAGATGGTACTAATAAATTTTCTCCAGATATTCAGGAGTATGTAAGAGAAACTATTTCAAATCCAGGACTAGCACATTTTTCAACATCGGTTGAAGATTATCTTAGTCATACTGAAAAACAAGTAGATATTGTTGCTTGTAATAACGTCCTTCAGTATTTGGGTGCCATGGGATCATCTTATAATAACCCTGTTAGTAGTGATAAAATTGAAGGTTTTAATTATACTTTATTTGATAAAGTGGTGAATGATATAACAAAGCGTGTCAAAGAAGGTGGCTTGTTAATTATGCATGTTGATGGAACAAATAATGATAAAGAGGGAGAAAAGGCTGAACCTCTACTGCAATCTCTAGAAGGTTTTTCTTTAAATTTTACTAAAATTGCTCCTGGAATATTTCAAAGAAACAAAGCTGAGAACACAGAAAAGGCTGAACCTGATAATATGGGAATTAAGGCAGAAGAAATACGCAAAGAAAAATTACAAGAAGTTAGAGAAAGTTTGGGTATTTAGAATTACTTAGTATAAAATCTATTATATAAAAAGCAGGTCCTAACTTCCTCTATACAGTGGGGTATATAAAATCACCTTATAAAATAGGGTGGTTTTTTGTTACTGAAATAGGGGTCGAACTAAGAATATTTTATGGTATAATTTTTATATGAAAAATATATTTATTAAAATTTTTGCTGGAGTAGCATATGTTGCTATGGTGGTTGTGAATTTCTTGGCCAACAGCTTGCCAATTAATAATCGCGGTACTGGTGAAATATCAGACGCTTACCCTAATCTGTTTGCGCCGGCTGGCCCCGCTTTTTCTATCTGGGGCTTGATATATTTATTGCTAGGCGCTTATGTCGTATATCAGTTCATAAACAGAAATAAAAAAACAGATGAAATTTTGAAGAAAATTAATCCGCTTTTTATTATCACTTCGCTTGCCAACATCTCATGGATATTTGCTTGGCACTATGACTACATCAGTATCTCGGTTTGTATTATGGCCGTTTTATTAATACTCCTCATTAAGATTGCTGATATTCTCCGAGTGGAGAAGTTTACAACGATCGAAAAAATTTTTGTCTGGGCACCTTTTAGTATTTACTTTGGTTGGATTACAGTGGCGGCGATTGCTAATATTTCAGTTTTTTTGGTAAGTCTAGGTTGGAATGGTTTTGGTATAACGGACTTTATTTGGACAAGTATTATTTTGTTTGTCGGCGCAATTATTGGAATTTTGCGAATGAATAAAGACAAAAATATTGCCTATGGTTTAGTGCTAGTCTGGGCTTATTCATGGATACTTTTTAAACACTTGTCAGTTGGTGGTTTTGACGGACAATATCCGAGTGTTGTTGCGACTGTGGTTATTTGTTTGGCATTGTTTATATTCTTTATTTCAAAAATAGTTTATAAAAAATAATAATTAATATATAGTAATGAAAAAACCATCCTTTTGGGTGGTTTTTTCTTTGTTAAATAATGTATCGAAAACAACTTATATTAAGATTTTGTTTGCAATGAAATATGTAATGACAGAAACAGAGGAGGCAAGAACCGCTCCCCAAGCCAAGTCAACAATAGTAACCATAAGTGGCCAATCTTTGGCGACGGCAAGATTTGTAAGATCATAAGTGGCATAGCAAATTAAACCAAACAACGCGCCAAAAGCCAGTGCATATGTCCAAGAACCTTTTTCTATGGCTGGCATAATTACGAAAAATACTAAGCCTAAGATAAACAAAAGATAAAAGATGATAGCGGCTAGCCAATTGACTTCAGGTTTCAAAAGGTGACCAATTTGTTTGGCGTAGAAGCCCTTTGCCACGACTCCAATCCAGATCATGTCGATGGCGAAGAAAACTGGCAGGGCGATGGCGTAAAGTTTTAAAAACACGGTAATAATTTAATTGTTATATTATTTAACTTCGATCAAGACTTCATTTCGAGTCATCCATGGCGGAGTCCAAGGAGCGTTATATCCCGCGTAGGCCATACTACCTTGAGTTTCTATTCCATCCGCTTTGAGGGCTGATAATAATTTTTCCTGGGTCTGTTTAATTCTAGCGTCGGAGCTATACCAAGAAAAACGCATTACCGCATATTTTTTGGCTGGAACTGTAACAATCTTTATTCTTGAATCTTTTGGTGTTGGTAAGTTTTCCAGTGTGTAGGAACGGGGCATACCAAAAGAGATTATCTGTGTATCTCCCACGGCGGTCGCTAAGACGGGCGCAGTCATAGCAATGTTTTCTGATTGGCTAACAGCCTTTTCGTTTTGAACTATTACCGGGGCCGTCATAGCAATTTTTTCGGACTGGCCAATAGTTTTTTCATTTTTGGCTACCACCGGAGCTGTCATGGCAATATTTTCTTTCTTTGTATTGCCACCAAAGATGTAGGCTGCCAATATATCAAAGCCTTGGTTTAGGGAATCTTTGTAGGAACCTTGCACCGAAGTCTGGGCCACGATATGAGCAGGGTATTCTCGTATTTCATAACCCTTCTTTTTCTCTAAGGTTGAATATTTGGCTTGTTCAACATTGGAACCAAAATAACCGGCAACTGACCAGCTTATAATTAAGGCAACAATCGCACCAAGTATGTAGATCATATATTTCATGTATTTATTTTGATAAAAATAACTATCTTAATTTTATCACAAATGATTATCTTTGATGCAAAATTGAGTTAACTTACAATTGCAGGGTTTTGAGAGTATAATTTAACTAATAACTTTTAATGCAAAATATGATAAAAGGAAATTTCATCGGTGCGGCAATAGTTGCAATAATCTACACGGTATATATTCTTTGGAATCCGCTTCCAACAAAATGGCAGATGGTATTAGCTCTGGTTATTCTCAACGCTTTAACTATTATACTTTTGGCTTTTGCCTTTAAATAATAAATATATGCAAAAAATCGCAACAAAAATTTTTATTTACGCATCGATACTTTTTGGAATTATTGGTATTTGTATAGTCTTGACGGCGGGTGGTTCAAATACACCAGATACCGTATTGGATAAAACGTTGACTAGATTGTTATTTGCGACGGTTTTTATTATTCTCCCGTCTTTTGCCTTGAGTGTGGCTGGAAAATATTTTTTAAAATAAACTGTTTTTCTTCGATTTTCTTTATGGTAAAATTGACATTTCATCAAAAATGATATATTGTAAGGTCTGAAGATTTACTGCGCTGTGTGGTAAATTTCGTACGTAAAACAAAGTAAGGAGTTCTCACATGAAGGAAATCAAGGTACTGAAACTTGGCACTGTCTGCACAGACCGGGCGACGAAGCTGAAGGGAACACTGACCCATTGGTCGTTGGACATGGGTGGTGGCATCTGCTATCTGTTCCAGCCGAAGGGGTTGGATGAAAACATGCAGCCGGTAAAAAAGATAGCGCTCGAGCTGGCGCGTCTTGAAGTCCAGGAAGCCGATTTCGAAATGGTCAAGGTGCCGTTTGAAATCCTGGGTAGCATTGTCGAAAATAAGCCGAGCGGCTTCAAGGGGATGGCAATCGAATTCATCCGTCATGTAAATGGTTGTTTTCATGTGGTAATTCAACCGGAGGGCATCTTGCCCAAGACGAAGCTACCGATACAAAAGTGTGAATTCGATTTGCGCGAATGTGTCGGAAAGATGATTACCCAGTTGTCCGAGAAGGCGCTGGCCGAAAGCAAGGAGAAAGAGCCTTCGCCGACGGGAGACGTGTTTCCTTCGCGTTTCTCCTCGACTATGTGATTCGATGACTCCAATAAAACCTTTGGTTCTTTGCCCTACGCACGACGCGTGGGGCTTTTTTATTACTCACAAAATTGGCAAACTTTGCCAGGTGATGATATTTTGCTAAAATATAGTTATGACTGATAAGATAATAATTATTGGTGAAGCTGGAAGGGGAAAGACTACTTTGGCGAATAAGATGTCGCAAAAATTACAAATTCCTCACTATTCTACCGATGATTTTTATTGGGAGACAAAATATACAAAACCACGAGAGAAAGAAAAGGCAATTGAGATTGCTAATGAACATTATTCAAAGAACAAGTGGATTATAGAGGGTACTACTCAATGGTTGGTAAAAATTGGGCTGGATGATGCTGAATTGATTTTATATTTGCACTTTAAAACTATAGTTCATCAATGGTTCTTTATTATAAAGAGACATTTTACCAATCGCAAAGAAGAAACTTTCAAATCTATGTTGATTTTGTTACGCCATGTTCTTTATAAACGATATAATATTGGTTACAAAAAGGGACACATGACTCACCAAGAATTATTGAAACCATACTCAGATAAAGTTATAGAACTGACTTCCTTTAAAGAAATAAATAACTTTATCAAAAAAATGATATAATAATTTCATCAAATTAATTTTTAGTACTTACCGATGAATTCACAATCAAAATATTATTTAGTAGGTGGTGGTATTGCTTCGCTTTCAGCGGCCGTCTATTTAATACAGGATGGTGCTGTTGAGGGCAAAAATATTAAAATATTTGACGAGTCTAAGAGACTTGGTGGTAGTTTAGATGCTCAAAATCTACCATCAACGGAGGGTTATATTATGCGTGGTATTAGAATGTTTGAAGAAAAAGCTTACACTTGTTCCTTTGATTTAATGACTCGTATTCCGTCTTTAAATATTTTAGGTAAAAACTTACGCGAGGAATTTGTGGATTATAATTCCAAATACAAATCTTATTCTAAATCTAGATTGATTAAAGAGGGTAAGGCAATTGATTCCAGACCATTAAAACTTAGTTTGAAAGATAGACGGAATTTGGTCAGCTTGTTAATAAGAAGAGAGACTTCTCTGGAAAATTTGGAGATACGTCAATATTTTACGCCCGCCTTTTTTACTTCCAATTTTTGGTATGAATTTTGTACTGTTTTTGCCTTTCAGCCTTGGCATAGTTTGGTAGAGTTCAGAAGATATTTTATTCGTTTTATTCAAGATTTGCCTAGTATTGATACTTTGGCAGATATTGAAAATTCACCATATAATCAGTATGAGTTTTTGGTTTTACCTATCGTTGATTGGCTACTAAAGCAAGGGGTGATTTTTGAAATGGATACAAAAATTATTGATGTGGATTTTGTAATCGATAAAAAAGGAAATAAAACAATTCAAGGGTTAAAATATAAACGCAATAATGAGACTGGCAATATTTTAATTGAAAAAAGCGATAAGGTTTTTATAACCCTAGGTTCGATTGTAGCCAATAGTACTACCGGCTCAAATGCTTGTAGTGCTCCTTTGAATAATACTGAAAAAAGTGCCTCTTGGTTGCTTTGGGAGAATATCGCGACAGGTAGACCAGAGTTTGGTGTGCCCGATGTTTTTAATAAAAAAAAAGATAAATCGAGATGGACTTGTTTTACTATTACATTTAGAGATCCAACTTTTTATAAACTGATTGAAAAATTTGTTCACAAGAAAGTTACAGCTTATGGTGGTGTCAGCATTATCGAATCAAATTGGCTAATGTCTATTGTTGTTACTTATAGACCGTATTTTTTAAATCAGCCTGATGGAGTGACTCTTTGCTGGGGCTTTGGTTTATCTTCTGAGAAGGAAGGAAATTTTGTGAAAAAGAAAATGTCAGAGTGTACAGGCGAAGAAATTTTAACTGAATTAATATATCAACTTGGTTTTGAAAAGCATTTGGAAACTATCCTAAAAACCTCAGTCTGTATCCCATGCACTACGCCATATATCACCAGTCATTTTTTACCTAGAAAGAAAACCGATCGTCCGCTAGTTTTGCCAAAAGAAGCTGTGAATTTTGCTTTCTTGGGACAGTATTGTGAAATTCCCGACGACGTTGTCTTTACAGTTGAATACTCGGTAAGATCAGCTCAAATGGCCGTCTATTCGTTGTTAAAACTAAATAGAAAGCCTTCACCAATCTATAAAGGAACTCACCATATGGGTGTAATCCTTAAGGCTTTGAAGACGATGATTCGATAAGCTAGTGTTTTTTAAGTTACTCATGTTATAATTGTTTAGTAAGTAGGTCCAGTCTTGTTTAGGATAGTTGATTCGTGCCAGGGATAGTTTTTACTAGCTGTCTTTTATTATTTAAGAATATGGAGAGTCCAAGAGAGAAGTGTGGTGTTTTTGGAATTTATGGAAAAGGTTTAGATGTTAGTCGTCTAACTTTTTTTGGTTTATATGCTTTGCAACATCGCGGGCAAGAAAGTTCGGGTATCGCAACATCTGACGGTGAAAGAATCTTTTGTCACAAGGGGTCTGGTTTAGTCTCTCAAGTTTACAATGAAAAAATAATCAGTGCCTTACCCGGATATATTTCTATTGGTCACAATCGTTACTCAACTTCATCGGGAACAGGTGTGGAGCATGCTCAGCCGATAGAGGTGTCAGACGGAAGTATTGCCTTGGCTCATAACGGTAATTTACCAAGCGTAACTAAATTACTAGAACTTTTGAAAGCTAAAAAATATTCTTTACCATCAGAAAATGTTTCAGACTCTAAAATAATTACCGAGGCTTTATATTGTTTAACAAAAAGCGGTTTAGAAATAGAAAAGGCAATAGAAGAAATATTTCCTTTAATGACGGGGGCTTTTTCAATTTTGATTATTACTAAAGATAAATTGATTGCTATCAGGGATGGGTTTGGTATTCGACCGCTCTCTATCGCAAAATTAAATGGAGGTTATGTTTTTGCCTCGGAAACTTGCGCTTTTCATCCGATCGGCGCGACCTATATGCGCGATGTGGAACCGGGTGAGATGGTAATAGTTGACCAAAAAGGTTTGAGGATTAAGCAGATTGTAAAGGGTGTCCAAAAGTTAGATATTTTTGAGTTTGTCTATTTTTCAAGACCAGACAGTGATTTGCTCGGACGGTCTGTTTATGAAGTTCGAAAAAGATTTGGAATAAAATTAGCCCAAGAAAATAAAATTATTGAAGCGGATGTGGTTATTCCTATTCCAGAAACGGCTATACCAGTCGCGATTGGTTTTGCACAAACATCGGGGATTCCATTTGAAATGGGTTTAATCAAGAGTCGCTATATTCACCGAACATTTATTGAACCCGAACAACATATTCGAGAACAGGGCGTAAAATTAAAATTGGCTCCTTTGAAAGAAGTCATTGCGGGCAAGAGAGTGGTTATTATGGACGATTCTATAGTCAGGGGAACAACTTCACGTCAGATAGTTAAAATGCTTTTTGAAACTGGTGCTAAAGAAGTACATTTTTTAATAAGTTCGCCACCGGTAGTATATCCGGATTTCTATGGTATCGATATTCCAAACCAAAAGGATTTGTTAGCTTTTAATAAAAGCACTGAAGAAATGAATACTTATTTAGGGTCTACCTCGTTACATTTTCTATCTTATGAAGGTATGATTGAAGCCACGGAAATTCCGGAGTCGTCTTTTTGTACGGCTTGTTTTACGGGTAAGTATCCTATAGATCTGAATGAAAGAAATGGGGATGTTATGTATAAAAAAGATTAATTTTGGTGATCCTATTTGCTTAAGATAAACCATACTACACCGCTATGTTAAAACCGAGCTCGAGTTAGTATTGGTTTGTTTTACTGTGGTAAGAGAGTTATAATACGAATAGGTAACTTTTGAGCATATTTGATAAGGAATGCAAAAGTTCTAAATAGTTTGTAGTTTGTACATTTAAAAAAAGTGGTATTTTTAACAAAAATTTATGGCATTTTTAAACAATCCAAAGTTAGATGATGAATACAAGAAGAATGACTGTTTGTGGGGTCTCGAACCCAACAAACGAGTTTTGCGAATTCCAGAATTGATTAAAACTGGTACGGTTTTAGACATTGGCGTTGGGGAAGGGAGAAACGCTTTGTTTTTGGCAAGTAAAGGTTTTGACGTTACAGGAATAGACATATCTAAAGAAGCCGTTGAAAAATTCCAAAGATTTGCGACCAAGCAAAATCTCCAGGTTAAGGGTGAGGCGATTGATGTTGTGGATTTTGATTTTAAACAAGATTACGACGTTATTATATCTATCGCCGCTTTACATTTGATAAAGAAAGATCAAGTTATAAATATTTTAGAAAAAATAAAAAACCAGACAAAAATCGGTGGAATTAATTTAATAACCGTTTTTACTCAAAAAGATATTGGACAAATAGAATATCCAGATTTGTATTTTTTCGCGGAAGAAGAATTGAGGGGAGTATATAAAGATTGGGAGATTTTAGACTATGATAATTACACCAAAGACGAGACACATGGGAAACCTCATCAACACCACTTTTGTGCTATATTAGCTAGAAAATTAAACTAGATATTTAGTTTGAGGTTACTCAATATTTTCAGACATTTTTCTTTGATCAAAGGGGAAGTGTCTTTCCAATTTATATAAGTTAAAAATTCTTCTGGTTTGATTAGTTTTATTTCGCTCACATCACCATCTGGGTCGGAAATAAATGGTCCATAGGGTTCTACTAAACAAAAATATCTGGTTTGGTAAAAACCTTCTTCGTGGTGGTATTGGAATCCTACTGGGAAAAATTTTAAGATCCTCATGTTGGATTCTTCTTTAACCTCTCTAACCAAAGCTTCGTCAGCGGTTTCACCTGGCTCAACATGACCAGCGACAGGTTCCCAGCGACCTTCATTTTTTACTATTACAAATTTGTTATCCAAATAACAAAAAGCACAAATACTTTTTATTTTGTCCTGAGGTAGATGTGAAAAGTCGTCAACCTCTTCGTAGTAGGCGTGAACAGGTTGGCTGGTTTTGCTTGATATCCAACTAGTTTCTATTTTCATATTTTATATATAATCCTGCATTCTATCCCCGCGAGAAAGACAGATTGAATTAGTAATTTTGACTTATGCCTTCTTTGACAATAAAGACTTCATCGTTGATTTTCAAATCTTTGGCAACTTTGATAGCAATCTTTTCACCTTGTTTAGCTTCGATAATAGATTGATGTTCTTTCTCCAGTGAAGCAATTTTTTCTTCGTGGGAGCCGGTGGTTGGACCTTGATAGATCAAAGTGTCACCAATTTTGATGGGAGTATTTCCATGAACAATAATTTCGGCTACACCAATTTTTTTATAGAATTTAGTCACTTTGCCAACATAAACTTTTTTCTGAGTAGATTCACTGCCATGAGACTGAGTCCACTCATTGATCGGTTTACCGAGGAAAAACCCACTACTCTGTCCGCGATGATAGACTTTGTCCAATTCGGCCGATAGATCGGTTTTGAGTTTGGTAAATTCTTCTTTGAATTTCTTGTCGTGTTTTGGCTGAGAATAATAGAAATCTATAACCGTGCGGTAAGTTTTTGTCACATTCGCAACATATTCAGGGGAGCGGTTACGACCTTCAATTTTTAAACAATCTATATTAAGATCTAAAATCTTTTCGATAAAATCTAATGTGCGTAAGTCTTTTGGGCTCATAACATAGTCTTCACCGAGTTCTAACTCCTCACCACCATCAACTTGTTTAATTAAATATTTACGTCGGCAAGGTTGAAGACATTCACCACGATTGGCGGATTTACCATAAAGGAACTGAGACATAAAACAACGACCGGACATGGAGACACACATGGCGCCATGGATAAAGATTTCAATCTCCGCTTTAGTCTTGGCTTTGATTTTTTTAATTTGTTCTAGTGAACACTCGCGGGCAAGAACGACACGGGTCGCTCCTATTTTACGGTAAAATTCCGCGGCCTCAGAATTAGCAATACTAGCTTGAGTACTAATATGAATTTCTAGACCAAGTTTTTTGGCGAGTTGAATAATGGCAATATCCCAACAAATGATCGCGTCAATTTTGGCGGTTTTTACTTTGCGTAAAATAGTTTCAATTTTCTTGAGTTCTTCTTCGTAAATAATTGTGTTGATAGCTAGGTAAGTTTTAATACCGGCTTTTTGGGCGATCTTGACAATCTTTGGCAAATCTTTATCAGTGAAGTTCTTGGCCCCAGCACGCATGTTGAAGCCTTTGATGCCAAAAAAAACAGCGTCCGCACCGTTCTCGATGGCAGCGGTCAGGGAAGTATAGTCTTGGATTGGGGCTAATAGTTCGGGTTTTTTTAGTTTGATCATATGGGTATATTTTTAGCATTAAAATGAGATAAATAAAAGGGTTAAGATATTTAGATCACTTGTCATTTATTATAATAAGTGTTAATGTTTTTTACAGATGAATAAGGCTGTACAGAGGGGATACTCTCTGCGGTTGGTTCCTGAAAGGTAAAACGGGAGGATACTCTCATGTCAGAAGGTCAAAAAAGAATTGCGGCGTTGGTACTACTCACACGGTTTCAGCCCAAAGGTGAGATCTACGCAGTGCTTCGGGTACAAGGGCGGTATAACCTGCGGGAGAGGAGACCGACTCATAATCCTGGCAGTTTAATGCTCACGTGTGTTGGTGAGGCTGCCAAAGATGAAGATATGAGAGGTTGCCTAGTTCGTCATCTGTCGAACCAACTCGGGCTGACTTTTGCTCAAAAAGTTTTTGGTGGTTATGCTCCCGGAAAAGTTTGGCTTATGCCAGCTTACAAAACGGAAAAAATCACAGTCGAAATTTTTGCTGTTGAAGTTCAGCCCGATGATATCTGTGATTTGGTTAGACTCACAGTGAATACTGGGGGTCTGGACTACGTTACTGAAAGCCAGGCCAGGGAGATTATTCCACTCCATGGATTTAACCCTCGCGGTGTATGTTTCGAAGATGGCATGAGAATAATGCCTTCTGAATACCGCGATGATCTTCTAAAGGTTTTTGAATTGATCAAGACCTAAAGTTCCTCGAATATAGAGTCCCCACATTGCTTTCAACCAAAGAGTGATGTGGGGATCTTTTATTAAAAAACCACCTTGTGGTGGTTTTTTTTAATGGTCTAACTAATTTGTAGTACAGTTGGCAGCGCCAGAATCAATAACTTGTTCTGTGCCAGATCCAAAACCTGGTGTCGGTGCAGCTGTTGATAATTTAGCAGTTTTGCAAACTTCAGGAGCACTATTGAAGGCACTACATATATAATTTAACAAACTTGCACTATCACGATTAACTTTTTTTGCTTCTACGCCATTAATCACAAGAGTCGGAGAACCTTTAACTCCATATTTAACATTGTCGGCATCGTTAACATTGTATGGAGGAAATTGACCCTTCCAGTTATCTTTATTGTTGAATAACTCTGTTATTTTGAAGTCTTTGTCAGTTTGGGCCATACAGTTATCTAAGGTTGTCGTATTTATCCCTGTACTTGCTAAGCAAGCTTCCGCTTTATCATTTTTAAGAAAACATGAAAGATAAGAATAGTATTTATCTTTTTGTTCTTTATCAATGCAGTACTGACGAGTGTTTTCTGTTAACTCCTTTTGTCCGTGCATAGCATAGTTTACAAATTTAATACTGAAATCGATTTTGTCACCCAAAGCTTTTTGGACCGGCAATAAACCTTTTTCAATCTGAGTTCCATACGGACAGTAACTCATAACAAAAGCTTCAACTTTTGGTTTGTCACTTTTTGTCATTTTTTTAGGGGCTAACTTGGTGTCCGAAGAACTAGCTATCTCAAAAGCCTGAGGGAAGAATAATTTGCCGTTTTTAGTCATATAACCGCCAGCCTGCTGGCCATTTACAGTGAACTTTAATTTATATAGATCCGAACTTTCGTTAGCGCTGTTTATTTCAGAGAAACTTAATTCAGGTTCATCACCAATTAATTCATTAAGATAGTTTGTAAGTTTGTTTTGAGCGCGTTCTTTTGAAAGATTGCCACTAGCTTGAATAATAAATAATATTAGACCAATTAATAACATTACTATCACGCCAGAGGCGAGGCCCATAATGAAATTTTTGTCTTTAAAATAAGTTGTTAATACGCATCTTTTGCGTCCGAGAACTTTGTCCTCTATTTTTTCTATTAATGTTTCCATAGGTGTATATTATAACAAAATAATTTTAAAAGTCTCCAGTCTATTGCATTGTTGTATTGAATATATACGGCTGATAATTTTTGTGTTATAGTCCATTTATGAAAAACCGACGGGTTTATTTAGATAATGCCTCAACCACGCCTGTAGATAAGGATGTTTTAAAGGTGATGTCACTATATTTTTCCCGTATATATGGAAATCCGTCATCTTTGCATTTAGAGGGTAGATTGTCAAAAAAAGCTGTGTCAGAGGCTCGGAAGGAAATTGCTACAGTCTTAGGTTGCGAAACTCAAGAGGTTATTTTTACAAGTGGTGGAACCGAAGCCAATAATTTGGCGATTTTAGGAATCGCTCACGCTAATTCTTTCTGTCATTGCGAGCGGGAGCGAAGCAATCCAGACTTAAAGATGGATTGCCATGTCGCTATTGCTCCTCGCAATGACGGAAAGGAAAAAAAATGTGGCTGTAAGAGGGGTCATATTATTACTTCAAAAATTGAGCATAAGTCAGTTTTAGATGCTTGTAAAAAACTTGAGAAAGAAGGTTTTGATGTTACTTATCTATCAGTTGATAAAAGTGGATTGATATCTGTCGAAGAAGTTAAGAAAAATTTACGTTCAGATACGATACTGGTTTCTATTATGTATGCGAACAATGAAATCGGTTCCATTCAGCCAATAAAAGAAATAGCTAAAATTATTAAGGAATCCAAGGTTTGTCGGCCTGTTTTTCACACCGATGCCTGTCAGGCGGTCGGGGCTTTGGCTATTGATGTGGTGGAGTTGGGCGTAGAAGCCCTAACTTTTAATGCTTCTAAAATCTATGGTCCAAAGGGAATTGGATGTTTATATATCAAAGATGGAGTTAAAATAGAACCGACGTTTGTTGGTGGGGCTCAAGAAAGAGGTCTACGAGCTGGTACTGAAAACCTGGCTGGTATTGTTGGTTTAGGCAAAGCCGTTACTTTAGCTGAAAAAAAACGAGCGAGGGAAAGTAAAAGACTGACAATTTTACGTAATTATTTTTTGGCCAAGATGTTGAAGAAAATAGAAGGTGTGTCTGTAAATGGTGGAACGGATGAGCGTTTACCAAATAATATAAATATCTCGATTAAGGGAGTTGAAGGAGAGTCTTTGCTCCTAATGCTGGATAATAATGGGGTGGCTTGTTCTACTGGGTCTGCTTGTTCGTCTGTAGATTTGGAGCCATCATATGTTTTGTTGGCGATCGGAATGTCTTTGGAGTTAGCTCATTCCAGTGTAAGATTTACTTTAGGACGACATACTACCAAGAAAGACTTGGATTATGTAGTGAAGGTGTTAGCAGAGAGTGTCAAAATGATAAGACGAATGTCAATAAAAAGCTAAGAATATATTTCCCTGTGTCATTCCCGCGAACGTGGTAATCCATGATTTTGCATTAAGACCTAATTAAGATTCCTGGATCCCAGCCCTGCCTGTGCAGACAGAATCCGCGAGAATAACAGATAAAAAAATGAAAAATATTAATAAAAAAACTTGTGGTAATGATGGCGAAGATTGGGTTTACAGTGATACCGTTAAACAGCATTTTTTCTATCCGCAAAATATTCTTTTTGACGAGACGAATTACCGTGCTGATGGCGTTGGAGAAGTCGGCAGTCCTGATTGTGGTGATGTGATGTTGGTCTGGATCAAGGTAGATAAGAAGACTCAGAGAATAAAAGAATGTAAGTGGCGGACTTTCGGTTGCGCTTCAGCGATTGCATCGGCCTCTATAATGTCGGTCATGGCAACGGAAAACGGTGGGATGGACTTGAAAACTGCTCAGAATTTAAAGCCTCAACAGATTGTTGAAAGACTTGGCGGTTTACCTGATCGAAAGTTCCATTGCTCAGTCTTGGGTCACGAGGCTTTGCGAGAAGCGGTAATTAATTATTTGGAGAATAAGTAAACACTGTGTCATTCCCGTGAAAACGGGAATCCAGGATTTTGCATTAAGACTAATTAAGATTCCTGGACCCCCGCGTTCGCGAGGATGACAATACAAAATTATGGAATACATTATAAAAAATAAAAAACAAGAAGCTGAAGGCGTGGTCTCTTTATATATAGAAAGAGCTGATGGTCAGAGACTGGATTTTAATGCTGGACAGTATTTGGTTGCCAAGCCCCTAGGAAGTGAGTTAAGATCCAAAGCTTTCACGATTTCAAGCTCGCCAAATGAAGATTTGGTTTGTTTAACTATTAAAGTAAAAAGTGGCACATCATTAGCTCTTACAAAATTGAATTTGGGTGACAAGATTGTGGCAAATGGTCCCTTTGGACATTTCTATCCTGAAAATAATTCTGATGAATTGGTAATGATTGCGGGCGGAATTGGAATAACACCGTTTTATAGCGTTATTAAAGATAGATTGCAAAATAAATTCTTTGGCAAAATAACGCTATTTTATAGTAATAAAATTATTACCGAAACCGCTTTTATAAGTGAGTTAAATAAAATAGCACAAGATAATAGTAATTTTAAAGTTGTGTTAAATTTAACGCAAGAAAAACCAAATGATGAAACCCGTGAATTGGGTAGATTGAGTATAAACTCCGTTAAAAAACATTTAGGT
>CAZOXG010000012.1:0-22784 GCA_964583845.1 uncultured Candidatus Saccharibacteria bacterium | reverse complement strand
CGACGCGCACATGCGTGTGAAATAAACTTTTGTCCGGTCCGCTTAGCATTACGCTGGGCGGACCAATTTTTTGAATTTTTTATGGAGAATTTACATACAATACTTGTCATTCCTGCGCAGGCAGGAATCCATCTCATTTTGAATTATAACTAATTATGAATCCTGGATTCCCAACCAAGTCGGGAATGACAGAAAAAACTACTTAAGTTCCAACAAAACCGGGCAATGATCACTACCCAAAATATCATCTAAAATTTCTGCCTTACTAATTTTATCTTTCAAATCTTTAGAGACGAAAAAATAATCAATACGCCAACCAATGTTTCGATCACGAGCAAAGGTTTTCATATCCCACCAACTGTATTTAATTGTTTCTGGGTGAAGGGTACGATAAGTATCAATATAACCATTCGCAATTACTTCATCGATCCAAGCACGTTCAATCGGCAAAAAACCGGTATGCTTGGAATTTTCTTTGGGATGAAATAAATCTATTTCATTGTGAGCCGTATTAACATCACCAGTGAAAATTATTTTATGACCAGACTGGTGAAGTTTGTTTATAAATTTTAAAAACTCTTCATAGTAGTGCATTTTATATTTTAATCTTTCTGGGCCACCACCACCGTTGGGGAAGTAAATATTAAGCAAAATAAAATCTTTAAAATAAGCTACCAGAGTTCGGCCTTCGTCATCAAATTTGAAAATACCTAAACCGTATTCAACTTTCTGAGGTTTTTCTTTTGAAAATATTGCCACACCACTATAACCTTTTTTAATTTTTGAGTGGTCAAAAAAAGAGTGGTAGCCAACTGGATTACGGACTTCTTCGGTTAATTGTTCAGGATGTGATTTAGTTTCTTGCAAGCAAATAATATCGGGATCAAGTTCAAAAAGCTGATTCCATTTACCTTTTTTAACCACCGCGCGCAAACCATTAACATTCCAAGAAATTAATTTCATATTTATATCTTAGGACGTTTAGCTGAAGAATGCAAAAGAAAAAGCCGCGACCTCCGGTCGCGGCTTTTTCTTAGTCAATAAGCTTACTAAAACCAAAATAAATAGCGATTAATATTACAAACACCACAGTTATAAAAATCCATTCTTCCTTCGTTGTTTTTCCTCGATAAATCATAAATATATTATACGCCATTTTTGTCACTGCGGGCAAGACCGATTCTTCGACATTAAAATACAAAACATAAATTTCTGTCATCCTCGCGGATGCGATGATTCATCTTATGTTTGTATTGAGACTATTCCGATTCCTGGATCCCCGCGTTCGCGAGGATGACATACAAAAAACAAGAGGAAGTTACTTCCGATTCTTCCCATGAAAATTCTTGTGAATATCACGAAGGTGTTTATCGGTAACATGAGTATATATCTGAGTTGTCGCGATATTGGCATGTCCCAGCATAGCTTGAACGGAACGGATATCAGCTCCATTGGAAAGTAAGTCAGTCGCAAAACAATGTCTTATCACGTGCGGAGTAACCTTCTTGGAAATACCAGCCATGACCGCATAACGTTTTACAATTCTTTCTATCGTTCGTCGTGTTAGACCTGCCTCACGATCTACCAATTTTTCATCACTGACTTTAACAAATAGGGCATTAGACATATCCTTGCGGAGCGCCAAATAATCATTCACCGCTTTTTTTGCTTCATCCGAAAGAAAAACTACACGTACCTTTCCACCCTTTCCACGAATTGCAAATTCATCAGAGTGTAAATCCAAATCGTTCGTCAAAGAACATAATTCTGAAACACGTAAACCGGTAGAAAACAAAAGTTCCAAGATAGCGTGACCTCGAGCTCGTTTTTCTGGATTTTCTTCAGAGTCGGGGGCTTTCAATAAACGAGCAAGTTCAATCGGGGTAATCACATCAATAACTCTTTCGCCAACTTTCGCCAATTCGATATGGTCAGCTGGTAGGGAAGTAATATTACGACGCATTAAAAACTTTAAAAAAGAACGAATGGCAATCAAGTAATAATTCTGGGTTTTCTTTTTCATTGTCTCACCGGTGTTGCGATGATTGCCAGCGGCCTGACGATTGAGCCAAATACGAAAATCGCGAACTTTACTATCAGTAATGTCTTTGGGATCAGTTAATTTGGTTTGTTCAAGAAAAACCGTTAAATAATGGTCGTAGTTTTCTACCGTACGAATAGCGCGACCCTTTTCGATTTCTATATATTCTAGAAATTGCTGTTTCAGATTCTTTAAGTCCATAAATGTAGCCTAAGTATAGCAGAAAAGCGATGAATTTAAAGATTATCACATTAAAGGTTGTGTAAATCACTAATTTTTCGAATAAAAATCTACCAAAAAGGGGTGATTATAAATAAACCCTTACCGGGCTTGCTCTTTCTAGAGTTTCGTGCTAGGATTGCGACATGTTGACCAAAACCAAAAAAACTAAAGTGATCAAGGAAGTCGCAATTCACGACAAGGATACTGGTTCTCCAGATGTTCAAATCGCTGTTTTGTCTAAAAGAATTGACGAATTGACCGCTCACCTTAAGAAAAACAACAACGACAAGCACTCTCGTCGTGGCCTTCTAGGAATGGTTGCTGACCGCCGTAAGCACATGAAATTCTTGGAAAAGACCGCTCCAAAGCGCTACAACGCTGTAATGAAGAAGTTGAATTTTAAGAAAACTGCCTAGTTTAAGAAAAGTCGACGAAAGTCGACTTTTTGTTTTATAGACGTTTACGAAAAACGTAGAAGACTGCGAATTACTACGAAAACAACGTTTATAAAGACAGAGAAATCCTACGAATTATATGAAATTATGTTTTTCTCTCTATCATCCTCTCGAATGCGGGGATCCAGGATTAGGATTTCGCATTAAGACTTTTTGGATTCCTGGAGTCACATATATTTTTCTACTGAAAAATTATTCGACCCCGACTCGGCTCGTCAGCCTCCGTCTTTTAGGTTGGGCCCCAAACCCCAACCTAAACCCGTTTTCACGGGAATGACAAACCATGGTAAACTTATACTGTTGGTAAACATTTTTATATATCAGGTCGATAACTTTTTAATATTTTCAGTCCCCATAATAATGACTGATTTCCATTTTAATGGAAACAAAAACTTTTTATAACTTTATTTCAATCATATATTTGTTTGGTATACATATACTAAATACTTATACAATATACAATTTACATGTCCGTAATTAAACATTTAAACCAGCGTGTCGGTATTTTCATAGATACGCAAAACCTTTATCACACCGCCAAGAATCTTTATGGCTCCAAAGTTAACTTTGGCCAAGTCATTGCTGACGCTTTGGCTGAGCGCGCTCTTATCCGAGCCACTGCTTATGTCATCACCACCGAATCAGGTGAGGAAAGTGCCTTCTTTGACGCTTTAGCCAAATCCGGTATTGAAACCAAAACCAAGAATTTACAAATCTTTGCTGGTGGCAACAAAAAAGCCGACTGGGATGTTGGCCTAGCCGTTGACGCTATCGCTCTATCACCAAAACTAGATACCGTTATTCTTGTTTCAGGCGACGGTGACTTTATTCCTTTGGTAAACTATCTCAAAATCAATCAAGGTTGTCAGGTAGAGGCGGTTTGCTTTGGCAAATCAACCTCTCAGGCACTTAAAGAAGTCGTGGATGACTTTCTGGACTTAGACCTTGAACCTCAGCGCTATTTACTCGGTCATCGTCCACCAATGAAACATCGTGGGCCAAGACGTTTCAATAAAGCTCAGCAACAATAACAAAAAAACCGACCATTAATGGTCGGTTTTTTTGTATCGTCATTGCGAGCGATCAAATTTTCTTCACGGTAATCCGTGGTATTAAATTTGATTGCTCGCAATGACGGAGAATATTAACTAAAAGATCTATGTGATTTATGAAAATAAAACCCCCAATCGATTGATTGGGGGTTTTATTAAAAGACAAATAATCTTTATTTCACCAACTCACTCAATTTCACCACTCTCCATTCACTCTTCATAATATCGCCATTCTGATCAAACTTGTATTCACCAGCATAACCATTGTAAGAGAAATCTTTACTACCCATATAGTCGCGGAGGGTAACGTTTTCTGGTTTTTCCTGCAAAGCCTTAACAATCATCATTAAACCATCAGCGGCACGATCAGAGTATGAACCTGGGTAACTTCCCATAACTGCCTTATATTCTTCGGCAAAAGCTTGGGACTTGGTCGGAATAATAAGAGAAACATTATCCTGAACCGTAATTATATTTTCATGAACTAAACCAACCGGGATTTCAGTCGCACACAAGATTGGAGTATTGATTTTCATATCACGCATCTTGTTCAAAATGACAGCAGTCGCTTTATCAAAACCAGTGTACAAAACACCATCAGCCCCACTGGTTTTTATTTTAGTTGCTACTGCTTGTAGAGCTGCATTGTCAGCACCATAAGGAATTACTTCAACATAAGCCAACTTTACCCCAGCGTCCTTTATTGCCTTGGTAAATACCTTAGCATGAACATCTCCCCAAGTAGCTTGCTCAACAATCACCGCCACATTCTTTAAATTATTATCCTTGATCCATTGAGTACTATAAGTATCTTTGGCGGCATTCATCGGAGCCCCGTGGAAATAGTAAGGAGTCTTTACAGTTTCAATCTCACTAGTATCACCCGGCAAGAAAGCCACAATCTTGGAATCATTGATCGATTTAGCACCTGAGTCTGCCAAGAAACTCCAAGTTGGACCAACTAAAGCCACCGGTTTATCAACAGAAACCAACTTCTGAATTGAAGAAACGGTTCTAGTAGGAATTGTTTGATCATCTTCATACACAATCTTTACGTTTACACCTTCCTTGGCTAATTTAGCCTTGGCAAATTCCAAACCATTCTTAAAGTTCAAACCATCAATAGCGGCTGTACCGGTCAAAGAAATAGGAGCACCAATAACTATTTCACCGAGATTCTTCTTGGTAGAATTCAAACTTGAACCAATAATCAAGCCGAGAACAATCACTATCACCGCAATAACTAAACCGATTTTTAATTTCTTATTCATATTTTTTTTCTTGCCCGAACAAATTACTATTTGTTTTAGGGTGTTATTTGTAATTAACCTAAGAACCTGCAATACATTTTTTCATATATATATATATTGCAAACTCTATAAGTTGGAGGTTTTGAGAAAACCTCCAGAAAACGTTTTAGGGAAGGAAGGTGTCATTTCCCTGACCATTTAACCCATTCACTAACATCCCACTTGTAAGTTGTTCTTCTACAACTTTCACACTTGAGAAATCTGCCGGACTCTTTACGGGTCAGCCCTTCACCTAACCAC
This sequence comes from uncultured Candidatus Saccharibacteria bacterium, assembly GCA_964583845.1. Taxonomy (GTDB): domain Bacteria; phylum Patescibacteriota; class Minisyncoccia; order Phycocordibacterales; family GWA1-40-21; genus JBAWVR01. Next base: position 17,464 of record CAZOXG010000012.1, on the reverse strand, counting down.
AATAGAGATCTAACCAGGATACTCAATTGTTTTGAACCGCAATGGATACATTGCAGTCCAGATCCAGTGAATGGATTTTTTAACGCCTCAGCCACCACACCATCATCTTTCGTCTCTTCAGGAGAAACTGGCTTGTAACAAGAAAAACGAGCCTTATTACAACGAGAGGAACAGCCTTCGCAAACAGTAATGTTCTTTTTCATGAATGTTGTCCCTTTCAATAGGTGAGTGTCTTTTGGTTTCAAAGTTCAGAATCACCTTGATTCTTTCTGGTAAAATTATGCCACGGTTTTACTAACTTGACAACAATTATTCCTGACAAATTATTGACAGTTTAAATGGCTTGATGTATGCTTATTATATGAATTTATCAAAAAATATTGATAATAATATTATCCCCGAAGATGTTTTATCCTACTTAAAACAGCTCGGTTTAAGTGATAAAGAATCCTCTGTTTATTACACCCTTTTGAAGGTGGGAGACGTGGGAACTTCTAAAATATCCAAGGAAACTGGGCTTCATATACAATTTATCTATAATGCTTTGGCCGTTTTGATAGAAAAGGGCCTAGTGGACAAATACACCCAAAAGAAAAGAACCAAGTTTTCCGCCAAGAACCCTCGGGTTTTTTATGAGAAAATCGAAAAAGAGAAGAAAACTGTAGATTTATTGTCTACTGCCGTAGAAAACAGTCTGTCTAGTGTCTTGGATAGTAAATCGGTGGAGATTTTTAGAGGCAGAGAAGCATTTTTAGAAAATGAAACATCTTTTATTAGAGATATGCCGGTCGGGTCTGAATTATTAGTTATTGGTGGACCAAGTGATGAATATGTAAATAATATTGGACCCTTCTACACTCAATATGAGTATTTGAGAAACAAAAAAGACATTATTGTTAGATATATCGGTACTGAAAGTCAAAAAAGTTATCTTACCAAGTCCGCTGACACTAGAAAAAACTTTGTCTATAAGTACCTGCCAGGTAAATACAATGGGGTGATGAATATTTCGATCCTAACTGGAGTGGCGGTTACTATTTATGTTTTTCAAGATCCTATCTCCACAATTATAATTCGCAACAAGAAAATTATTGATAGTTATGTGGAGTTTTTTGAGACTCTATGGGGATTGTCTAAAAACTAATTTACTATGAAATATTTTATATACATACTAATTGCAACAATCCTTTGTGGGGGACTATTTTTTGGAAAAAATATATATCAAAGTAGAACAAGCGTGACTGAGAAATTGACAGTAATTAAAAAAATCCCTTCTGAACCCAAGATCAAAAAAGGGTTGTCTGATGAAGTACTGAAAGAGCAGATTGGCCAAATGATAATGACAGGTTTCCGAGGTACAGACGTGACAGAAAATTCCGACATTTACGATATGATTAAAAATGTCAAAATCGGTGGCGTTGTTCTTTTTGATTATGATATGCCAACCAAAAAATTTGTTAGAAATATTATTAGTTATGAACAAACCAAAAAACTAATCTCTGATATTCAAAAATACTCAGAGATTCCGATGTTTATAGCAGTGGATGCTGAAGGTGGAAAAATCAATCGCTTGAATGAAAAGTATGGTTTTTTTCCAATTGTCTCGGCCGAAAAAATGGGACAAGATAAAACTTTGCAAACGACCTATAAGGAATCAAATGAATTAGCTCTAGAAATGAAAGGAGTGGGGATTAACATGAATTTTGCGCCAGTGGTTGATGTAAATATTAATCCAAAAAATCCGATCATCGGAGCGGTGAATCGTTCCTTTTCCGCTGATGCTAATGAAGTTTCTAAACACGCAAAAGTTTTTATAGAAAATCACAATAAGTATGATGTTGTAGCAGTCGCCAAACATTTTCCTGGTCAAGGCAGTGCAACGCAAGACAGCCACAAGGGAAGTGTTGATATCACCAATACTTATAAAGATGAAGAATTATTACCATATAAAAATCTCTTAAGTGACGGTTTACTTAAAGCCGTGATGGTTGCTCACACTATCAATAAAAATGTTGATGAAAATTATCCCGCCACTTTATCCTCAAAATTTTTACAAGATATTTTAAGGAAACAAATTGGTTTCAATGGTGTAGTTATTTCAGATGATATGCAAATGTCAGCTATTAGTAATAATTACAAGTTAGATGAAGCGGTAGTATTAGCGATTAATGCAGGCGTGGATATTATAACCGCTCTAAATAATAGCCCTCAAGGTTATGACAAGGATTTAGCCGTAAAAGTTAGAGATACAATATTTACAGCCGTAAAAGCAGGCAAAATAAAAGAGGGAAGAGTTACGGAATCATATAATCGCATAATGAATCTAAAGAAGGATTTTGGTATAGCTTATTCCAAAACCAACAACCAAGAAAGAGTTGAAAGAATAAAATCAAAAAACTTTGAACTGATAGGACAGCCAAATAGTCTAACTTTTGGTGAGGCCTTGGACAAAGCGAGGGAAGTGGCGAACGAAACGGTAATAAGACCAGCTTTTCTACTGGCCGTATTTCAAGAAGAGTTAAAGTTAGAAAAATTTGATATGTGCTATTTGACCAATCTGAAAACTGGTGAGGGGGTAAGAATAACTGATAATAAGAAATTAACTAAAGTAATGATGGTAGATAGAGATATAAATAACTTTCTAAAAATTACCAAAGATTTGCAACTGGACCCTTTAAAAACTCCGGTAACGTGTCCAATGAGTTTTGGTTATGGTGGGGCGATGGGGCCGGCGGATTTTATTCCTTCCACTTGGATGGACTACAAAAACAAAATAGAGAAAATAACAGGGAAACCAGCTGATCCCTGGAATATTCACGACGCGTTTTTAGCGGCTGGCTTATATTTGTCTGACTCAGGAGCTAAAACAATGGAACGTAAAGGTGAGTGGAATTCAGCTATGATATATTTCTCAGGCTCAATTGATTCTCCATATAAATGGTATGCCGATGGTGCAGTAATGTTGGCTGATAATATCCAAGCGGATATAAATATCCTGGAAAATACTGGAGAATAATGTTGATAAACAATTAATTAAAAACTAGTCTCGTAAAATATAATCCCTATACAGGGATTTTATTTTACGCGGCTAGTTTTTGTTGAGAGGTCTCAACTTTCTCTTTAAAACTTTTAAACATTAAAAAGGTGAGGAGTTTATTTTCAGACAGTATATCATCGTCGGCTTTAGTTCTCAATTCATTTTCTAATTGAACAAGGTCCACCGGTTCATCTATCTGTCCCTCAGTTAAGACCTGGCAAATAAAAATATTTTCTGGTTCTCCAATCTTATTGATGGCAAAATCCATTTTGAGACCATCGGCGGAAACTGCCACTTCAGAAATCACTCCTTCTTTTTCCGATACCAATACTTCACAAGTATCACTTTCACCAAACTGAAGAGCTTCCACCATTTTATCAAATTCTTTCTGTATTTCTGTTTTTCTACTGACTCTAGTTTCAGGCATTTTACCAATTTCAGGCACTTCTTCACCATAATCAAAACTGCCACGTTCAACTTTTTCAGGTTTCTCTGTTGCTGGAACTCCAAAATTAGGCCTTTCAAATCCAAATCCTTTCATAATGTTTCTATTATAGCACATTGGAAATTTAAGCAAAAACTGCTACACTGTTTATGGTTGCAAAAAACCATTTTATTAATTAAAAGTTAAGTATTAAGCCACTAGGGAGATTATTCAATTTTTGATTTTTGTTTTATTTTATTCCGTCTTTGTAAGACTTCGTAGGTCCCACAATGACAAAAAGAGAAAACGAAGCCAGAATCAAGAGTTGAAACTCCTTGGAGGAAGATTACAAATATATATGCATAAGCAGGAATTTTCTTTGGATGTTGGCGGTAAAATCATGATTGCCGAGTTTAATGACCTCGCAGAAAACGCCGATGGGTCATTAATCCTTAAATACGGCAACACCGCCATCTTAGTTACAGCGGTAATGTCGGAAAAAGCCAAGGAGGGAGGCGACTTTTTCCCTTTAACAGTGGACTTTGAGCAAAAGTTTTATGCGACTGGCCAAATTCTTGGTAGTCGATATGTTCGTCGCGAAGGCCGACCAAGTGAGGAGGCAGTTCTATCAGGCCGTATAACAGACCGTACTATTCGACCTTTGTTTAATCAGAAAATCCGACACGAGGTTCAAGTTATCATTACCACCCTTGCTATTGATGAGGATAATCCAGATGTTTTGGGTGTAATTGGTGCATCTTTAGCTCTTGGAGCCTCCGGTATTCCATTTAATGGGCCAGTTAGTGCAGTGTGTATTGGTAAACATATCAATAACGGCTATGAAATTAACCCATCTTACTTGGAAAAAGCTAATGAAAAGTATGAAATTGATTTGGTAGCTTGTGGAAAGGACGGTCAGATAAATATGATTGAATTGGCCGGCGAAGAAGCTCAGGAAGGGAAGATTGTGGAAGCATTGCGACTCGCGTCAGTAGAAGTTGAGAAAATTAATGCTTGGCAAAGAGATATTATTGCTAAAATTGGTAAGGCCAAACGCGTAATTGATCTTCCTATGATGCCAGAGACGGTTAAAACTGTCTTCGCTGAAACAATTGAGCCAAAAATAGTAGAAGTTGTTTTCGGTCGTACTCCAGGACACTCAAAAATCGACGAATTGAATAATGAATGGAAAAAATTGGCAGCTGAAAAATTGGCAGAAGTAGACAAAACCTTCATTGATGAAATTTTTGAAGAAAAAATGAATGAAGTAATCCACCGTGAAGCTATTGAAAACGATCGTCGTGCTGATGGTCGTGGTATGGACGAGGTTCGTCCTCTCTTTGCTCAAGCTGGTGGTATATCTCCAGTCTTACACGGTTGTGGTATCTTCTATCGCGGTGGCACACACGTTCTTTCTGTTCTAACATTAGCTGGTCCAATGGCGGCTCAGATTATTGAGAGTGAAGAAAGTGGTGAAACTAAACGCTTTATGCATCACTACAATTTTCCACCATATTCAACTGGTGAAACCGGTAGAATGGGTGGCACCAATCGCCGTATGATTGGTCATGGCGCCTTAGCTGAAAAAGCATTATTACCAATGATTCCAGACAAAGATGTCTTCCCATATACCATTCGTGTTGTATCTGAAGCTTTGTCATCAAATGGTTCTACTTCTATGGGTTCGGTTTGTGCCGCAACTGTAGCTATGATGGACGGTGGTGTACCCCTTAAGAAACCAGTGGCAGGTATTGCTTCCGGTTTGATGATGGATGAAAAAAATCCTTCTAAATACAAAATCTTAACCGACATTCAAGGACCGGAAGATCACCATGGTGATATGGACTTTAAAGTCGCTGGCACCAAAGATGGTGTTACAGCTATCCAAATGGACGTCAAAGTGGCGGGTATCCCAATTGAGGTTTTAGCTCTTGCTTTTGAAAAAGCTAAAGCCGCTCGCTTGAAAATTTTGGATGTAATCACTACCGCCATTTCTGCTCCACGTGCTGAAATTTCTAAACACGCACCAAAAATAATTTCTATCAAGATCAAACCTGACCAGATCGGTCTCGTTATAGGTTCAGGTGGTAAGACTATTAAAGACATCAAAGAACGTACCGACGTTGAAGAAATTGATATTGAAGATGATGGTACTGTCTTTATCACTGGTAAGGGAGGTTCTGCTGAAAAAGCTCTCAAAATCATTGAAGAGATGACTCATGAATTTAAACCGGGAGAAAGATATGTTGGTGAGGTGGTTAAACTCGCCGACTTTGGAGCTTTTGTAAAACTAAATGATCAGTCTGATGGTTTAGTTCACATTTCCGAAATTGCTCCATTTAGAATTGAAAGAGTAACTGATGTCTTGAAAGTGGGGGACAAGGTTCCTGTAGTTGTTAAAGAAGTTGATCCTGAAAAAGGACGAATTGCTTTATCAATCAAGATGGCCGACCCAAACTTTATCAAGCCTCCAGTGAGGGTTGTGACCCAAACTCCAGTTGCACCCGCGGTTCCACCAGTGACCAATCCGACTGAAAAAGTCGAGGGACAAATATAAACTTCATTAAATATTAAGTAAAAAAAGAATGACTAACAGTCATTCTTTTTTTGTGGAAAAATTATAGATGAAATAAATTGAAAATATTGTATAATTAGACAAGCACTTTCCATTTTGTCTTTTGAGTGCCCACACTTTATGGACCCACTAGATCCCAACGATATAAAAACTGAGACTAATAAAATAACTATTCCAAGCTTTGGGACTATTTCTGGCAGCCAAGCCAACGTTAATCCACCAATACCTAGTTATGCCAATACACCAATTCCATCACCGACCGCGGCTGGTGGTAATCTTGACCAACACGGAAAACCTTTGGATTGGAGTAAATATTATAAAGAAGAAACTCCAGGTCTTAAACAAAACGCCAATTCAAACACCGAATTACCACAAAATTTTCCTACATATAATAATCAACCGATGGGCAGTGTGATTTCAAACAGAACTTCGGCACCAGTCAGAACCGTAATTCGCACTTACAAAAATGACGTTCTGTCGGCTGTAAAATATGATCACCTTTCTTCAGTTGATGTGGCGGTCGCTGAACAAAGAAAACATTTAGCTCAACAAGTTAAGGAGTCGACATCTCAAGGTACGGCTCAAATATCCAAACTAAAAATCTTTGCAATAATATTTTCTATCACTCTATTCTTGGCCGGTATTGCAGTTTTAGTAATAATTACAAAACCATATTGGACGGAACTTTTAAATCCGGTAGCAAAATCAGATCCTTCAAAAATCCAAAATATTTACGGTTATCAGTTAATCAAGACAGATACGCAACAAGAAATTGATCTAACAAAAATCAGTACTGACAAATTGCAAATTGTTGTTAAGAGTAGAATTGATGCTGATGCAATTTTACAAAACTCTATTCAAGAATATTATTTTACAACCACTAGAAACGCGGAAAAAAATCAGGTCAATGCCAACAGTATAAAAGATTTATTATATTTAAGTTTCTCTTCAGAAATTTCACGACAAATTAACCCTGCATTTATTTTTGGAATTCATAAACTAGAACAAAATAATCCCTTCTTTATTTTTCAAATTAAATCTTACGATGAGACTTGGAACAGCATGTTGAATTGGGAATACAGTTCTCTTCAGAGTTTTCGATATTTATTTTCACTTAATAACCTTTTTCCTGTTAGTAACGCCGCAACTGGAATCACAACTTTTAAACCAAAATTTGAAACTGGTTTTATAAATAACACCGACGTCCGTCTAGTAAAAAATCCAACTGGTCGTATCGTGTTCTTGTATGCCTTCGCCGGAAAAAATAAAAACAACTTAGTTTTTACAACCTCTGAAAAAACCATGTCGGAGCTAATTGACAGGCTAAGATTAATTCAAACTATCAAACAATAATATTTTAAAGAAAGTGCCGATAGTTCTCATTGCGAACTATCGGCACTTTTGCTATCATTATTTTATGACTATAGACTTAAAACACTTCCAAGAGAAGTTAGAAAAAGAAGCAGCCCTTTTAGAAGGGGAATTAAAATCAATCGGTCGTCGAAATCCAAGCAACCCAAATGATTGGGAAGCGGAGGAAAAAATTGACGAAGTAGAAGAGAGACCAATTGACCCTGATGAAGTAGCTGACCGACTTGAAGAGTATGAAGAAAATTCGGCCGAACTAAAACAGGAAGAGACTCAGTACAATGACGTGAAGGATGCCATGAAAAGAATCGCAGAGGGAACTTATGGTAAATGTAGTATCTGCGGAGAAGAAATTCCAACCGCTAGACTTGAAGCAAATCCATCCGCTAAAAATTGTATTGCTCACGCGAAATAATTTATATATAAAAACACATCTTACTGGTGTGTTTTTAAATACCGAAATTATTTTGCAGTTTTCTGAGGTGTTTAAAATTTGTCCTTTATGGTTTGGAATTTCAAAAGATGAGTTATATAATATTAACATTACAAATAATTGTTCTTTATATTTTATGAGTTTCGCTAAAACTTTTAGTGCTCAAACAAATTTGCTAACTGGAAAAATAATTGACGTCGAGGTGGATATCTCCACTGGTTTGAATAATTTTGCAATCGTTGGGTTGGGTGACAAAGCTGTCGAAGAATCTCGCGACCGTGTTAGTGCTGCTATAAAGAATTCTGGTTATTCATCACCCAAACAACTAAACCAAAAGGTAGTTGTTTCACTAGCGCCAGCTGACATAAAAAAGGAAGGACCGAGTTTTGACCTAGCTATCGCTTTGGGATATTTATTAGCAGCAGGAGATATTGAATTTGATTCTAAAGAAAAAATATTTCTTGGTGAACTCTCACTTGATGGACAGCTCCGTGTGATTCAAGGTGTTCTACCGTTAATCACTGAAGCTAAGAAAAAAGGTTTCACCGAAGTTTTTTTACCAAAAGAGAACGCTCGTGAAGCCGCCCTCGTAGACGGAATTGCAATTTACGGCGCAACCACACTAACCGAAGTAATCAACCACATCTCAACAAAACAAAAAACAGGAAAGAATAACACCGTGAATAACATTACTAAAATTTCTGTTCAACCTAAAACAATCATAAAGGATTCACCCGAAGAAAATGTTCCGGACTTCTCGGACATTAAAGGACAAGAGAGTGCTAAACGTGGAATGGAGATAGCAGCAGCCGGGGGACATAACATTGCACTTTTTGGACCACCAGGAACAGGTAAGACAATGCTCGCTCGAGCGTTTAGCAAACTTTTACCACCACTAACTTTTGATGAAATATTAGAGATCACTGCTATTCATTCTGTCGCTGGAGTTTTACGTGGACATCTACTTAGTAAGCCCCCAGTCCGTTCACCTCATCACACTTCATCATATGTATCACTTGTAGGAGGTGGAGCAAATTTAAAACCTGGAGAAGTGACTTTGGCTCATCGTGGAGTTTTGTTTTTAGATGAGTTTGCAGAGTTTGATAAAAAAGTTTTGGAGACTTTGAGACAACCTTTGGAAGATGGTTATGTCAGTATTTCACGAGCCAAAGGATCTGCGAATTTTCCGGCAAGATTTATTTTAATAGCTGCTTTTAATCCTTGCCCGTGCGGAAATAAAAATTCTAAAACACGTCAGTGTATTTGCCGACCGACCGACATCCTTCGTTATGATAGAAAAATTTCCGGACCAATAATTGATCGTATCGATCTCTGGACCGAAGTCTCCGAAATCAAACATCAAGACTTATCAGACGAAAGAAAAGGTGAGAGTTCAGAAAAAATTCGTGAGCGAATCTTACAAGCTAGAGTGAGTCAACAAAAAAGATTTGAAGGAACGAAAATAAAAAACAACTCAGAAATGTCCGCCAAAGATTTAACAAAGTTTGTTCCACTATTAGATCCGACTAAACAAATTTTAAATCAGTCAGCCGAAAAACTTGGACTCTCTCCGCGCGCTTACCACCGCATAATAAAATTAGCTCGCACGATTGCTGACTTAGATAACAAAGACCAGGTCGAGACAAAACACATTTTAGAAGCACTACAGTATAGACCGAAGAATAAATAGTCCGACATAAAAAAATATGGGCACTAGCCCGAAAAAGTTTTTGTCAAAAAAAGTCAGGGTTATATGTTGTGTAAAAATATTTGTAAATAAATTCAAAAATATAGTTTGTGACTTTTTGCATATAGTGCGTTGGCAAAAATTTTAGTGGTTAGATATAAAGAAGATTTTTTCAACTGAAAAGATCTTTTTTAAATGATATATAAAACGTAAAATTATTTTGTAATACTCAAAATTTGAATTTACCAAATATATTAATAATTACAATTTTTAATATTAATGATTAAAAAAATTTACTTTCCTCATCATTCGACCAAATGATTTTATCCAGAGATATTACAAGAGGTAACAAAATATTTTCTTAACTTAAAGTAAATCGCGCACTATAATTATCTTGTTTTTTATCAACTCGACAACTTCGTTCCATGAGGTGTCACCACAAGAACAAAACCTAGCCAACACTACGGTTTCCTTACGAGTTTGCACTTCACCCAAAAGCGACAACCCTTCAATAAACCAACACAACAACGGGTTAGCTTATTCCATTTTTAATGTGTTTCATTATGCAGTTTCCAAAAATAAAAAGTATTATGAGTTGTAATATCAAAAGTACTCTCGAAATCGGATTTTGCATAATCTAAATTAATATAATCGAACAGTGTGATCGCTGACATGTCGCAACATCAACACTCTTAGACTTTCGGACAAACAAAAAATCCCTCGCGGGATTTTTGTTAAAAATTATTTTTACCTCCTCGAATCTCAAAGTGAATGTGTGGGCCAGTAGAGTTTCCAGTATTACCTGTATTACCAATATTTTGACCTTGATAAACAATCTGACCAGGGACAACATTAACTTTGGAAAGGTGACCATAAACAGTTTGAGTCCCGTTTGGATGATTTAACACGACATAATTTCCATAACCTCCATTCCAGCCACCCATCTTGGCAATAAGAACAGTTCCTTGAGCCGCAGCTCCAACTGATGTTCCAACTGGACAACCCAGGTCAACAGCATTCCAACCATGCAAACCTTGTGTCTTACGACAAGCACTACCAACCGGACGAATGTAATAACCTGGATAATCAGGAACGTTGTAACCTTTCAAACGACTGGTTGGATTCTTAGCTGCCCCAGCGATAGTCGCCGCTACTGTTTTTGCTACAGTCGGAGCAACTTCACCATCAGGAATAATTAATTCCTCTCCAGCCACTAAAACCTGATTTTCTTTAAGACCGTTATATTGAGTAATTTCATCCACATCCCCCTTAAACTTTTTAGCAACCGTTTTGATTGTATCGCCTTTCTTTATTGTATATTTTACACCAGAGATAGGTAAGATAATCAAAGTTTGACCAGCTTTAAGGGTTTTATTAGAACTAACGACGGTATTTGCCCATAAAATGGTATTAACTGTAACGTCAAACATTTTAGCAATACCTGACAAAGTATCTCCTTCATGAGTAACGTAAACACTAATCTGGCCATTGGAATCTAATTCATCAACATTACCGATTGCGCCTTCCGGACCAGCCGGTGCGACGACAGCTGAATCACCAGCCACTTCAGGCAACACTTCATTTTTAAGAACAGTTGGATCCAAGTTTACGGCTGGCTCCACATAAGCTGGCACTGATATTTCCTCACCGGTAGAGTTATTAACACTTGCTTCCGCAGAGCCACCAAAAAGACTTGAAAAGAAAGAAATAAGCCCAGCATTAGTTGTTTGCGGGGCTATAAATATAGGGGAGAGGACCAGAGACAAAACCAAAAGAAACTTGGTGAGAGTTTGAGCGACAGTTTTTATGGTAACTTTAGACTCTCCACTAGACAGACGGGAGTTTAAAGAATTTAAGTTTTTGTTTTTAATAAGCCTATGCGTAAATTAATGTCAATCGGAATATCAGTCGGAGACAGTTAAAATAACTGTCGGTAAAAAGCTGATGGACTGTAGATACATATATGATAGCATTTTTAGATGGAGTCATCAATCACCTGGTGGATAAATTGTGGATAACTTTTTACACTAAATGGCTATAAATAAAGGTATAATGTATTCAAGATTTTGACAACTTGTCAATGTTTGTTGTGTAAAGCAACTTCCACAACAAATCCCCAGGCGTTTCGCGAACCCACTGTGTTATACTTCTTTGGTGAATATTGAACAAACACAAGAAAAAGAGTACCTTCATGGTCTAAATGACAAACAAAAAGAAGCTGTTCTAACTACGGAAGGACCAGTTTTAATTGTGGCGGGAGCGGGAGCGGGAAAAACCAAAACTATTACTCACCGTATATTACATTTGATTAAAAATGGGGTTGCACCAGAAAACATCCTGGCTATAACCTTTACCAATAAGGCAGCCAAAGAAATGCGTGAGCGTGTTGGCAAATTACTGGACCAAGATTTTTCTCTTGGCTTCCCGGGTTACCAAAATGCCAGTATGCCTTTTCTAAGTACTTTTCACTCGCTAGGTGTAAAAATCATCAAAGATAATGCCCGTACTTTGGGATTACCAAAAAACTTTGGGATTTTTGATCGTGGTGACTCACTTCGTCTAGTCAAAGAAGCTCTCAAAGAAATGGATATTGACCCGAAACAATTTGAACCTGGTAAAATCCTAAGTATTATTTCACGCGAAAAAGGGAACTTGGTTACTGCCCACGAATTTTCTGGGCAGAGTGATAAGAATGGTTACAATATCGCCGGAGTAGCCGCCAGGGTCTGGAGTCGCTATGAACAATTACTTGGAGAGGAGAAGGGGTTAGACTTTGATGACCTACTTCTTAAAAGTTATTTACTTTTAAAAAATCATCCAGATATTTTGAAACAATATCAGGATCAGTGGCACTACATACATATAGATGAGTACCAGGACACAAACAAAGTTCAATACATGACCGCGAAAATGTTGACCGGGGAACGTAAAAATATTTGTGTCGTGGGAGATGTGGATCAAAATATTTATAGTTGGCGTGGAGCGGATATTTCTAACCTGATGAATTTCGAAAAAGATTATCCAAATGCCAAAGTAATTTTGTTAGAAGAAAATTATCGCTCTACCCAGACCATTATTGCTGTCGCTAATGACGTCATTAATAAAAACACCATTCGAGTGGAGAAAACTTTGTTTACCAAGAATGCAGAAGGGGAGAAAATAACGTTATTTGAAGCCGGTAATGAGACTGAAGAGGCTAGGTTTGTCGCTCGGGAAATTAAAAGACTAGTGAATGAAAAAAAGATTGAACCACAGAATATTGCCGTCTTATATCGCGCCAATTTTCAATCTCGCGTTTTAGAAGAAGCAATGATTGCCGAAAGCGTACCTTATCAATTATTGGGAACAAAATTCTTTGAACGAAAAGAGGTCAAAGATGTCTTGGCTTATCTACGAGCTGCTTTAGAGCCAACTAGTTTAGGCGATGTTAAACGTATTATAAATATTCCAGCCCGTGGACTAGGGAAGGTGGCGATTCTTAAAATATTTTCTGATCAAAAAGACACATTACCGTTGGCTGCCAAACAGAAAGTAGCCGATTTTTATTCTCTACTAGAAAAAATCAAAGAAAAGATCGCCACTGATAAACCATCTGAAGTAGTAAAATTCGTTATTACCGAAACGGGACTAGAGAGAGAATTAATGAACGGCACCGAAGATGACAAAGAACGATTGGAGAACATGAGGGAGTTGGCTACCTTGGCTACTAAATATAACTGTTGGCCACAAGGCGAGGGGATGGAAAAAATGTTAGAGGAAGCCGCTCTAGCCAGTGACCAGGACGAAATGGAGGAAAAGAAAAATGCCGCCAGACTAATGACAGTGCACTCCTCCAAAGGTCTAGAGTTTGATACAGTGTTTATTGTTGGCTTGGAAGAGGATCTGTTCCCACACCAAAGAATGGGAGGAATGAGAAGAACCAAGGCTGAAGATGAGGAAGAACGACGTTTGTTTTATGTCGCCATTACTCGAGCCAGACACAAACTTTATCTATCTTGGGCCCAGATTCGCACTATCTTCGGTTCACAATTAGTTAACGCTCCGTCACAGTTTATTGCTGATGTCTCCATGGAGCACTTAGACGTGGAGGAAAAATTTGAGTATAAAGAAAAGATAATTTATTTAGATTTCTAAACTTAATATAAAGACCGGCAGTCCGCCAGAGGCGGACTGCCGGTCTTTATTACTTGCAATCACTTATCAATAAAGGTATTCTTTAGTTAATAATAACAATTACAATATATGGAAACAAAAAATGAGGGTGCTGCTTTAGAAAAACCAATGGAAGGGGCACTAACTCCTGAAATGTTGGAAAAACTAAAAGGAACCGGTCAAAAATCCGAAAAAATTGAGCTATCGCCAGAAGAGAAACTTCAAAAAATTGACGGTCAGGTGGTAGCCCAGCAAGAAGAAGTGGATAAATTAACTGAATCAATCAAAAATACTCAGGCTGGTTTGGATGCGGTTAGAGAAGAACTCAAAAAATTTGGTCTTCCACCAGAAACAGCAGAAAAAGAAAAGGACCCGAGTATTTTAAATGGGGAAGAAAGAATTAAAGAAAAACAAGCCGAGCAAGCCAAATTGGAAGTAAAAAGAGAGGAAATAAAAGCGGAAATTGAAAAACAAAAAGAGAAAGAAAAAGCTGAATTGATTCAAAAAATGAAAGGGGAAATAATGAATGAAAAACTTTCTAATCTCTTCAAAGAATTTCAGGAGATGGACGCTCTGGATCTTAAAAGTTTAATGGAGAAGGGTAAAACCAAAGACGATAAAGAAGTGGAAAGTAAATCATTTGGTATGACCATTAGTCCTGAAAGCGCCAAAATTTTAGCTACGGCTGTTATAGATGGTGGTAATTGGAAAGAAAAATTCATAAAGGCTCAAGAAAATCCCGCCGAATTCATTAGTAAACTAGAAGCCGAATCAGAACAAGAAGCCAAAGAACGCATAGAAAAAATAATGGAGGAGGCAGAAAAGAAAAATGGTAATGAGGAGAAAAAAGAGGTAGAGGGAGAAAAGAAACCAGAAGGAACCGAAACAGAGACAGATCAAGAAAAACTAGATATGGAAAAATTGAAAGGAGTTACAAATACTGGGCAGGTAAATATATAAAAGGTATTTTTTATATTTCATTTTTATTACAAGAGTAATTTATAGTGCTTAAATATAGCCGATAGTCCGCCCAGGGTGGACTATCGGCTATTATTGCTTTTTGCCTTCCTTATACCTATACTAAATACTTATACTATTAATATGCAATTCCTCGCTAAAAAATCACTCGGCCAAAACTTCCTCAAATCCGAAAAAGCCTTGCGTGAAATGACTGAATCAGTTGATCTGCACCCAAATGATACTGTACTTGAAATTGGCCCTGGTTATGGAGCTTTGACTGAGTACTTACTTAAAACAGGTGCTCATGTGGTTGCTGTTGAAAAGGATGATAACTTGTTTGGTGTTTTACAAGAAAAATTTGCGGACTATATTAAAAAAAGTAAATTTACCTTGGTTCACAAGGATATTTTGGAATTTACTGAATCCGAACAATTGGAACTTGGGCTTAAAAATGGTGAATATAAAATTGCCGCCAATATTCCATACAATATTACCGGGCAAATATTTCGCCAATTCCTAACTGGACAAAATCAACCTTCAAAAATGTCTTTACTGGTTCAAAAAGAAGTGGCTGAACGTATTGTGGCACGAGATGGCAAAGAAAGTTTACTTTCTGTTAGTGTAAAAATTTATGGCCAACCAAAATTAATTTCTAAAGTTTTAGCCGGTAGTTTTGTGCCAGCTCCAAAAGTGGACTCGGCTATTATTCTTATTGATAATATTTCCCGCGAGTTTTTCACTAAAAATAATATTGCAGAAGAAAAATTCTGGACTGTTTTACATGGAGCTTTTGCTCACAAACGCAAAACTATTTCTGGTAATCTAAAAGGAATTATTGATACGACTAAATTACAAACCTATTTAGTGGAAAATAAAATATCCCCAACCGTTCGGGCCGAGGATATTACTATTGAACAATGGGGGAGACTAGTTTCTTTTTTGTCTTAACAAATCTTAGGTTATCTCTCTTGTCTCAAATAAATTCCACCGGCGGAGTTGGTTTTATTACTGCTAGGATAAGTACTGTAACAAGTCCCGGCATTTCCTGTATTAAATGAAGATGGAACTTGACCAGTAGAAACACAAGGAGTGTTAGAGTTTCCTAATAAATTACCGTAATAAGAAACCGAATTTGAACTATTGCTATTTGAGTTTGAGTTGTTATTACTTGAAGTATTTGAACTGGAGGAAGGAGTTGATCTCTTGATTATACGGATTTTGCCTTGAAACGTAGGATTACCAGTAAGAACAGCTAAAGCCTTGGCCTGTCTAACTTTATCAGATTTAATAACGCCCAGGGTGGACAATAAATCTATAAAATCAGAGAACGAGGTCTTCTCATTTGTTTTATAATCCAGAACAAAGTCACCAATACCAACACCGGCAAATAAACCACTATTACTAAAGGTGGTGTTATTACTAGTAGAAGCTAAAACTTTAGTAACAGATTGACCAGAGAGCACAAAAACTCCATTAACATTTACTTTTTCCAATAATACCCCCAAAGCTCTGGCCTTTTCAGTCTGAGCGGGTCCAACCATATTCAATCTAAGCATTAATTCTAATACATCAGTAAGCGGGGCCACTCCATTATTCACCACTCCTGAAGAAGGATTACTTGCGGAAGCAACCTGAGCAAGAGTCAAACTATTGGAAGTAAAAAAAGACAGAAAAAGAACTGAAGCAATTACCAATTTAAAGTGAATTATATTTTTCATAAATATTTTAGATACCTTTTTATTATATCACAAAATTTAAAATGGACAGTGGAAATTAAAACTGATAAAATATATAGATGAACAACTGGAGAAGTTTTTTACCATCAAGTAAATTTATAATGTTAACTGTATCATTAATATTACTTGCCGGTTTTGTCTATGGTGGATATTATTTGGGTCAGGTTTTACAAAATGAAAATCCAGTTCAAGTAAAACATTTAACTTCAAGTGAAATCTTGTTGGATGAAATAGTAAAAACTAGTTTAGCCGATAGTGTTAGTGATTCAGACAATGATGGTTTAAAAAATTGGGAAGAAAATCTTCGAAAAACTGATCCTAAAAATCCTGACTCTGATGGAGACGGTACCACCGACGGCGATGAAGTTGCTGCCGGTCGTGACCCTCTCAAAACAAATACAGCAAAAAAAGGGCAGACCCCAAATGATATTTTAGAGGTTAGAATAAACAACAACTCTTCTACTACTGAACCGATTCTGACCGAAACCGAAAAACTTGCCCGAGAGTTATTTTCGACTTATCTATCTCTAAACAAAGGGGATAAAACACTCACAATAGAAGAACAAGCCTCAATGATTGACAATGTACTAAACAAGGCTAAAAACAACGTTAAATTAGACTATAAGACATACACCACAAAAGATTTTTCTTCAATTTCAGGTCAGATAACAAAGAGTATTATTGACAAATATAAGCAGGACCTGCGCAAAGCCTTGGATTACGCCCACACCAAGAGTGGTAACGGCACAACATCAGAGCTAACCATCTTACAAAGCGCTTTAGATGATGAAAATGAAAACGCTTTAAATGATCTCGACCCAATAATTAAAGAGTACAGTCTTCTCACCAAAGAACTATTAAAAATAAAAGTTCCTTCGGTAGCTGTAAAAGACCACTTGGATTTTGTGAACAATGTCAGCTTTGTGGGACAAGCCATATCATACATGAAAACAAAGTATAACGATCCAGTAGTTATTCTAGCTGTTTTAAATGATTATAAAACTCATGTCGCTTTAATGTGGTCAGCATTAAACAAACTTTAAATCAATTAGCTCTATAAGAATTTAATTGTTATAATATTATAAATATAAT
>CAZOXG010000011.1:0-24406 GCA_964583845.1 uncultured Candidatus Saccharibacteria bacterium | reverse complement strand
GTATAATAAAAATCAATATCTGAAATTAAATTCAGAACTAAAAACTCATCTATTTTATTTTTTTGTGAAACAAGATCAACTACAGCCACGAGTTGTGCTTTTTTCTGTTCCATAAGATGTGGCACATATATCCTACGCGCATGATATCCACATCCAATAAGTAAAATATTAATCATGATTTCATATTGTTAAATCTATCAATCCATAATTTTACCGCTTTGAATTCTAAACTTTTCTCTGAATTACTAGTCAAATCTTTTAGTTCATTATTATTGACATTCCAAGGTTTAAGATAACTTGCATAGTGAATAATACTTATTGTCTTTGGACTATCATCAATTGTATAACCAAAAAGCTTATTATATTCATCAAGGTGATAATGAAATATGTTGTATTTATGATCAAGATGTAACTTATGTTTATCAGGCCATTTGGGAAAATAAGCATTTATAAAATCCTGATCACTTCCATATATTGGTTTATCTCCGCCGCCTGATTTTAAAATTTCTATTTTTCCTACCTTACTCATCATATCATTAAATAGAGCGTGAGAGGGCTTAATAACGATAAGTCCACTATTCAAATTTAAATGTCTCCGGTCTATTTTTTTTCTAGGAAGCATACCGCTTGCGTTAGTAGCACTCATATGTGCACTTTTAAATAATTCATCTATATTACGTAGTACTAGCATATCGACATCTAAATATACAATTTTTTCATACTGTACTTGGTCAAATATCGCTAACTTTGAGTATGTAGGAAACCATCTATGGTGAATATCTACATCTGTTGGATTAATAATTTCCTGGCCCAATATCGAATATGAGATTATTTTTTTTTCTAATATATCAACTATGTTTTTAGATATATTAGAAGTCAAAAGTACATGGAGTGGATATTGACTACCGACAGACTTTAATGAATCATCAAGAACTAACAACCCTGGAAGATAGTCATCTGTTGTCAATATAGAAACATATGCAAATTTTTTACTAGTAGTATCGGACCGATTATGTTTATTATTAACTAGTATTTTTTTCATAAGCTAACTGTTATGTGTCCTCGATAAGTGTCTATATAATAGTAATTAAAAGCAGTGCAAATAATCCTACTCAACCTACCTAAATTAACATTTCTTAAATACTTGAATACAATTCGAGCTATGTCCCCGAGCACCTTGACAAACTAGTGCGCACGTGTTGGCTGCCGAACCTGGACTCGAACCAGAATTCCACCCTCCAGAGGGGCGTGTCCTACCGTTAGACGATTCGGCAATGTTTACACCGTCCAGCATAGAATAGCAGATATTGAGGTTTTTTCAAGTGATATTTTTATTCGATATTTTTGAGATTGAATATGTTCTGGTTGTGTCGTTTTAAATAATATATAATATATACAAATATGAAAATCAAAATAATTTTAGTTATGTTATTGGTTGTGCTAGGCGTTGGTGGGTCTGTCCTTTGGTATAAAAATACCACCCATGTTCCGGAGAGTGATATCGTCGTCGGAGATGATAATGGTTCCAAAATCTTGACTGGGGGCGTATTAAATACTCTTAAATACGGATCTTATACAATTGATGGTCAGGTTTATAAAATGAATGATGGTTTGGCCATCGCGGAGTCTACTTCCAGTTCTGTTAGTAAAGACATAGTTAGGATTTTTGCCACATATGATTCGGCAGATTTTGACAATGATAAGGCAATGGAGAATTTGGTTATTCTTCAAAAGACTACCGAGGGAACAGGTATTTTCTACTACGTAGCAGTGGCTAAAATGTATGTTCACGGTTGGGTTTCTAGTGAAGCCAAATTGTTGGGAGATCGTATAGCTATTCAAAACGCTGAATATCGAGACGGTAAAATAATTGTAAATTATGCCGATAGAAAACCAGGTGAACCAATGGTGATTCAACCGTCAGTAGGTGTTTCTCAATATTTTAAATATGAGAATGACAGATTGACTAAAATAAATGATGTTTCAGAAGAAAAAACTTGCACAGACGCAGGTGGAAACTGGTTGAGTGGAACCAAAGAATGTGAAAATGGACTTTCTAAGGAGAAATGTATTAGTCTGGGCGGGGAATTCAACGGGTGTGCTTCGGCTTGTAGGAATCATAGAACTTTGGTTGCAGAAGTTTGTACTCAACAATGTGTAATTGTTTGCAAATTCTAAAGATATGGTTTTACAGGTTTCTATAGAGTGTGCTAAAATTAGCAAGAAATAATAATTAAAATATAATAACTATGCGTATAATATATTGGATTGCAGAAATGATTGTGATTTTAACAGCGATAAACTTTAGTTTGATTGGCTTAATTCAACAAAATCTATTTTTGGATATTTTTAAAACTCATAATGCTCAGTTTATTGCTTATATAGTGATTGCTGTCGCAGCAATTTGGGCTTTCATTACTTCATTTAATCGTCATTCTTCTAATTCTTAGAGAAGTTTAAAACCGACTAAGTCACCTGTGTGACTTAGTCGGTTTTCAATTTAGGTTGACTTCTGATTGGTGATGATATATCATTCAAATATAGGTTTGAATGTATATTATGAATAAAATTAAAAGTAAAGGTAGTAAAGTGGATTTATCTGAAATATTGAGGGGTGTCGGTGATCCTCATCGGTTAAAGATATTTTGTGTATTGTTTAGTGGGGAAAAAGGATGTGTTACGGAGTTGGCTAAGCTGGTTTCTTTAAACATTGCAATAACATCACATCATTTACGGACTTTACATAGATTGGGTTTGTTAGAGGTAAAACGCGATGGTAAAAATGTTTGTTACAGTTTAGCTAAAGGATCTCTCGCGGGAGATTTAAAGAAATTGGTTTGTAAACATCTTAATAATTAATAAAATTTAAAATATGTCAAAAATAATTAATGCAACAGTAAAAGATTTTCAGTCAGTGGTTATGCAGTCAGAAATGCCGGTTTTGGTTGATTTTTGGGCACCCTGGTGTGGTCCTTGTGTGATGATGGGTCCAGTGCTTGAAAAGTTGGCTGGTGAACTTGGTGATAAGGTTAAAATTGTCAAAGTAAATGTCTCTGGCCCTGAAAATCAGGAACTGGCACGAGAATACGATATTATGAGTATCCCAAGTTTAAAAATATTTATAAAGGGTGAAGTTGTTAGAGAGTTTGTGGGAATGATTCCGCAGGCAATGCTGAAAAAAGATCTTGAAGAGTTAATTTAGTATATAAAAACCGAAGGTTTAACCTTCGGTTTTTATATTAGAAACTTTACAATGGGTCTTGAGATGGAATACCGACCGTTCTCGGGAAAGCATCAGGTGTTTCAGATATTTTCTCAATTATTATTAATTGACGGTTAGGTAGGTCGGGATAAGTAATTGGAATTATTTCTTTAATTTTACCTCCTAAAAGTCTGATGGCAGTACCAGCTTGTTCTATTTCTTCATTACTGACTATTTTTGAGGCTATAAATATTCCGCCAATTTTAATCAATGGTAAGACATATTCACAAAGAACTGACAGATGAGCGACGGCGCGAGCAGTCGCGACATCAAACTTTTCACGGTAACGATCACTTCGTCCCAATTCCTCGGCACGATTATTAATAGCAATCGTATTTTTTAAATCCAGCTTTTTAATAACCTCATCAATAAAAAATATTTTTTTGCCAACGGAATCAGTAAGGGTAAGATTTAAATCTGGTCGAGCAATTTTGATTGGCAAACCTGGAAAACCGGCCCCTGAGCCGATATCAATTATTTTGTGAGCTTTATCCGGAATATGTGGAACAATGGTTAGAGAATCCAAAAAATGCTTAAGATAAACATCGTCCTTCTCAGTAATAGCGGTTAAGTTAAATTTTTGATTCCATTCAGTCAAAAGATCAAAAAAAACTTCAAAAGAAGCCAGTTGTTCATTGTTTAGGTCCAAACCAAGTTTTTTTGCTTCTATTTTTAAATCAATCATAAAAACATCTTAGCACAAAATCCTATTTAGTATAGTAATTGCAATAATGTTTTTCCTTTTGTCTTTCTTGGGGTATAATCTTGATATGCATTTTTTCTTGAGTATTTTAACTTTTGTTCAGGGGATGGGACAATTTGGTTATATAATAGCCTTTCTTTTTGCTTTTTTGGAATCTTTGGCTTTGGTTGGTGGTTTTATTCCTGGCTCAACCGCTATTGTTATTTTTGGTTTTATGTCTTCTCAAGGGTATCTGAGTGTCTCAGGTCTTATTTTAGTGACGATTTTCGGTGCGATTTTGGGCGATGGAATAAGTTACTGGTTAGGCACCAAAGGAACTCACCTTTTTAAAGAAGAAAATAAAATATTAAAAGCCAGCCATTTGGAAATTGGTAAAAAGTTTTTCCATAAATATGGTGATAAAAGTATTTTCTTGGGACGTTTTATTGGAGTTGTTCGTCCGATGATTCCATTTGCGGCTGGCCTCGCGCGGATGAATTCTAGAAAGTTTTTGTTTTGGAATATAGTCTCCGCGATTGTTTGGGGAGCCTCTCATATTTATTTGGGATATTTTTTTGGTGGTATGTTGAAGGTGATAGAGACGGTGTCAGTACGGTTGTCTATATTTTTACTCTTTTTGGTTATCTTGGGAATGATGATTTGGTTTTCAGTTAAATTATTGAAGCCAACAACTTCTTGGTTACATAAAATGATCAAACAAACTGGAGTTTATTTCTGGTCTCACCCTGCTATAATAAAATTTTCATATCGTTATCCATATCTAACCGACTTTGTTAAAAGACGTTTTGAGAAGAAAACTTTTTTTGGCTGGACGATGACGGTGGTTGGAACGGTGATTTCTTTTATAGCAATCTTTTTTGCAATGTTGATGGACGGTGTTTTGGATGCTGATTGGATAGTGGTACTGGATCAGAGATTTTCTGGTTTTTTGTATTATTTTAGAGATGCTTGGGCTGTTAAAATTTCTCTATGGGTTTCATTGTTGGGTAACTATTATATTATAATTTTAATTAGTATTTTGTTTGTTGTTTTTTTATATATTTGGAATAAAAAACATTTTCTTTATGGTTATTTAATATCCTTGTGTGGGTCAGTTCTGGTTTCTTGGCTAATCAAAATTACTGTAATGCGTCCACGACCCAGTGGATTTTTGCCAGTATATCAAGAAACCCTATCTTCTTTTCCAAGTGGGCATTCAGTTGTGGCTGTTTCGGTTTATTGTTTTATTATTTATGTTTTTATTAGATTATTTCGTCGTTCCACTAAGACATTTTACTCAGCTTTTTTGATTTTTTCTGGAGTACTAATCGCTTTTCTAATTGGCTTAAGCAGAATATATTTAGGTGTTCATTATTTAAGTGATGTTTTAGGCGGTTTTCTTATTGGGGCCGTATCCTTAATATTAGCAGCGACTGTTGCTGAGTGGTTGCGAATACATAAACTAAATGAGGCGGGTAATGATTTAAGTAAAAATAATATTTTATTTAAAAAAAATATGTCATATTTTTTAGTTTTAGTTTTTGTTATTAGTTATGGAGTATATGGTACCTGGTATTATAAACCCTTACCGATAATAGATAGGGGTATTAAAGAAAATATTGTTTCTTCTAGTGTTCTTACAGAGGAACTTGTTAGAACAAATAAATGGGCCGTCACGGCCGATGGATTGTTGGGCGGTGTTCATGAACCGATAAATATGTTTGTCTGGTCAAACAATGATCTTGTTTTGCATCAATCATTAAAGCTGTCTAGCTGGTTGGTGGCGGATGATCCTACAATTAAGAGTTTCTTTAAAATTAGCCGATCAGTAGCTATGGGGCGAGCATATGAATCTATTCCGGTCTTGCCTTATTTTTGGAATGATATACCAAATGATTTAGCTTTTGAAAAAATAGTTACGGATTCCAATAAAAAACAAAAAAAACAGCTAAGACTTTGGAAGACATTGATTCAAAATGATAAAGGTGAATATTTGTATGTTGGGTCAGTTAGTTTGGATATAAAATCTCGTTGGGGAATAGTTTATAGGGTTGATAAACAAATTGATCTCCAAAGAGAAGCCTTGTTTATTGAGCTAAAAAGTTCCAATAGTATATCAACTAGTTCACTAATTAAAATATCTGAACCTTTTACAGTCACTAATTCCAGGTTCATAACTGATGGTTTGGCTCGCGTTGTTTATCTAAAATAATGATTCTGGCTGTATTTGATACCAAGGGTATTTTGTGTTAGTATCTTTTTCGGAAGGATGTAACTCGGTTGCATCCATATTAGTCTGAAACGAACCTTGGAGGTATCTATGGAAACTGTAATCAACAATAGTAAGTATCAAGGAGCCATCTCTGCTCTTTGTCCCCTGGACGAAGGTTTCTGGCTGGAACAAAAGCAATTCTGGAAATGGCTTTTAAAAAAGGAACTGGATTTTTCTGGTATGAAGTCCTTTGTTAACAAACCTGAAGATCGTGATTTCCGTCATCCACTGGTGATTCCGAAGGATGTAACGGTCCAAGCAATAGTTGAAGGTTTTCATCAACACTTTTCGGTTTTTGCCGAGTTGGATCTTATTGCCGATACTTCTCCGATTGGAGTTAATTGTGCAATGGGTTTGCGAGGTGCGGTGATTTGGTTTGATGATAAGCCTCACAGTCTGGATTGGTTACGTGGTCATCTAAATAACCCCAAAGTGGAGGTTGCAGACTTGCGTTGTCTTATGGCTTACTATGCCTATCGGGTCTATGCTCTTTCGGGGTCTTTGCCGATTCAGCACACTTTGGTCACGAGTAGTCGCAATTTACTTATTGGTGGCGAAATGGTGGTTTTGACCAATAAACCGCTCGGGCTTTCCATTGCTCCTTACGAATCAAAGCTGGTTTGCAAAGATCAGCCGGTTGGCTTTTTGGCCTTCCATATTTAATACTTTTACCTCAGGAAGGAAGAGTAAAGCGCGGACCACTGGTTCGCGCTTTTTATATTTTTTTGGTATAATCTCGGGATGTTATTAAAGAAATATTTGACTGTAATATTGGCCGTTGTCTTTATTGGTATTATAATTACCGCTGCTAGTTTACTGAATTCTAAGGGTGGATTACCTACAAATATTCATGACTTTGGTATGTGGAAACCAGTAATCATTGGCTTGGCCGCCTTGGTGGACAGTGTTAATCCGTGTGCATTCTCAGTATTATTTATTTCTATTGCTTTTTTGTTTAGCTTGGAAAGGAGTCGTTCGCATATTATTTTAAGTGGCCTTTTGTACATTTTGGGTATATTTGTAGTATATTTATTGATTGGTTTTGGGGTTTTAAAGACTTTAAATTTCTTTAATATTTCTCATGGCTTTGCCTTGTTGGGAGCCTCCATAATTATTTTAGCGGGTTTAATAGATATGATTGGAGCTTTTTTTCCAACTTTTCCCATTAAACTCAAAATACCTTCCTCGACTCATAAGCGCATAGCTCCCTTTATTGAAAAAGGAACTTTTATTTCAGCCTTTATTTTGGGTGGTCTAGTGGGTTTGTTTGAATTTCCTTGCACTGGTGGGCCATATCTATTTGTACTAACTTTACTGCATGCCTCAGACAATTACTGGTCTGGGGCTGGTTATCTGCTAATTTACAATATAATATTTGTTCTACCTTTATTCGTGATATTGTTTGCTACCGCCAATAAGACAGTTTTAGAAGGTTTTGAACGTTGGCGCCGAACAGAAACAAAAAAATCACGTGTAATTATGGATGTAATAACCATATTAATTGGTATAGCAGTTTTTTTACTTTAGTTTATAATTTAAATA
This sequence comes from uncultured Candidatus Saccharibacteria bacterium, assembly GCA_964583845.1. Classification (GTDB taxonomy): domain Bacteria; phylum Patescibacteriota; class Minisyncoccia; order Phycocordibacterales; family GWA1-40-21; genus JBAWVR01. Next base: position 16,648 of record CAZOXG010000011.1, on the reverse strand, counting down.
TATGGAAATAAATGCAAAAATGAAGGAGGCTATAAGTCGTCTAGAGGAGTTAAAAGCCAAAGGAGAGTTGGATATTTCTAAAGACGAAGATGTGTCTTTAGCTGTTATGAATCTTATCGGAGCCGAAGAACATTTATTTTTTACCGCTGAAAAAACTGGCAAGCCCGAATACTTAGAACTGTTAAATGAAGTCCGTGAAGAACGTAAAAAAATGATGAAACTGTTGTTACCGAAGACAGAAGGTGAAACTTGGTGTATGTCCAAACATCTTTTATCTGCTTCGATGCGTATGATGGAGGTAGCTACCAAATTACAAACTGAAGGCCGTAAAGATGAAGCTAAAGATATGTTTGATGGCGCGTACAAAGTCTATTCAATGTTCTGGGCTGTACGCCTGGAAATCTTGCAAGGTAGTGACTTGAAATGCGAACTCAACACTATCAATAATAACGAAAAGCCCTGGACAACCGAAGATATTGTTGGACGTTTAGTGGATTGTTGTAAAGAATAATATGAAAAAAGACCAAATAATTTTTATTTCTGTTTTTGTAGTGATAATAGGTTTTGTTATTGGTGGAGTAGTATTAATGTCTAACCAGACCACTAAAGCTACCGTTGATGACGGACGCGTCGTTGGAATACAAACTTTTGATAATTTAGTTAAAATTTCTGGTTGTTTTGTACCACCGGGTTCAGATTCGAAAATGGGCAATGAATATTTAGCTAAATGTTTAACCGATAAGAAGTGGGTGATGTATGGCGCTTCCTGGTGCCCTCATTGTAAAGATCAAAAAGCAATGTTTGGCGAAGCTGTGAAGTATCTCACAGCAGTTGAATGTGACCAAAAAGTTGATTTGTGTACAGCTAAAGATATCCGACTTTATCCAACTTGGCTAAAGTCAACTGATATTAATTCAACCTCAACCACCGCCACGACTTCAGTTAGTTCCACCTCGGCTATTAAATAAACATGTTTCTTTTAAAGAGAATTATTTCAGTCATAGTCATATTACTAATTTTACTTTTGATTGTAAGTATCTTTCTCGTTATGGATTGGGGAAGATCCAGTCGTAAGACGGCTTTAGATTTTGCTGATTGTTTAGCCTCTGGATATTCAATTCAGGATAGTTATCCACGACAATGTCGTGATGGAGCCGGTCAGCTTTTTATCGAAGACGTCGGTAATTTGATTGCTAAAAGTAATTTAGTCACCATTTCCAATTTAAAACCTAACAGCGAGGTTCGCTCGCCGGTTTCTATTGAGGGAAGTGCTAGAGGTTTGTGGTATTTTGAAGGAGTATTTCCTATTAAGATAAAGAATATTGAAGGTAAAATTTTGGGGACAGGGCAAGCCAGAGCTCAGGGTGAATGGACTACCGACGATTTCGTTGACTTTAAAGCGGAGATATTTTTCTTGGTGACCACCACAACTCAGGCTATTTTAGAGTTGGATAAAGATAATCCGTCTGGAATGCCTCAAAACGACGACTCAGTTTTTATGCCAATCACACTCCATCCAACAGTCTCAAGTACCTCCGTTCAGGTAGTAAAATAGATAATTTAACTTATAGGTGATATACTCTGTAGGTACGTTATTAGTTTAATTAAATAAAAAGAATGGCAAAGAAGAAAGAAAATACATCAATATTAACTTTGGCTGCCGGTTTAGTTGCTGGTGCTGCCGGAGCGTATTATTTGTACGGTACAAATGAGGGAACAAAAACTCGTAAGGCTATTAAAGGCTGGTCTCTTAAAATGAAGGGGGAGGTTTTGGATCGCTTAGAAAACATGAAGAATGTTAACGAAGAAGTTTATCACCAAGTGGTTGATAAGGTTCAAAAGAAATATTCTACCGCTAAGAAAGTTGATCAGGTAGAGTTAGGCAAACTTACCAAGGAACTAAAAACTCATTGGAAGAATATCAAAGGTGAGTTGATGGCGACTAAACCAGTTGTAAAAAAATAGAAATTTTTAAAGCACTCCTCAGGGGGGTGTTTTTTTTCGAAAATTACTTTGTATCTTTTATAAACGAGACAAAGAAAAGTCCGGGCATCATAATAATACCGAGAAGCAAGAAAAGGCTGTTGATTGGAGCTAGTATAAGAACTAAGGTGGCTAAAATTGGACCGCCAATATAAGCCATTTGTACCAGGGAGCGATAAAGACTAATTATCCCGCTGTCTTTAGCGGAAATATTTTTAAAAAAATATGTTTCAGTCATGGTCTCGGCTGTGGCGGCCCCAATACGAGTAATAAGTAATAGTATAGCCCAAACTAAAACTGATCTAGAGGTGATAAAAGATAGAGAAGAAGTACTCACAATCATAATACTCAAACCTAAAGCCATCATTTCTTTTTCCCCATATTTTTTGTCGGCTAATTTACCAAGAGGAAAATTGAGAAAGACAAAAGGCACTAAGATAAAGAATAAAATAAAACTAAACTCCTTCCAAGTAAAGTGAAGATAGTCAGTTAGATATATTGGGGTATAGATAAGCATCCAAGCGTAGAAAAATTGAATCAGAAAATTAACGCCAAAAACACCAATAAGGTTTTTGTTTTTTAATATAGCCTTAGCGGATTCAATAGGTTTTATTTCAGTATATACAGGATCTTTAAAATCTTTTAATTTATTATGGATTAGTGAAAATACTAGTAAAGAAATCAAACCAGCCACAGAATATAGTCTCCAATATTCATTATTTACAAGGAATAATAAGCCAACAGTAGGAGCGATTAACCAACCAATATTTATACCGGTCAAGTATAAACCACGAATAGCTCCAGTATGTTTGTCATCGGAAATTCTTTCTAAGAAAATATCCAGAGTGTAGGCTAATAAAGCGGTGGCAATATTACTAATTATGAAAAACATTACAACTAAACCAGGGTCATTAGTTGTAATCATCCCAAAAATAGATAGGGCGTCGATAATAGCTAAAGTGCAGGATACTTTATAATTTCCGTATCTTTTCAAGATTGTCGGAATAGCAAAAAATAAGATCAAACAGATTGTGGCGGCTAAGGCATAAATAACCCCGACATAATATTCAGTAGTTGCTTTATCTGTTAAGAAAGAGGAGTTGATGTAGGTTGGTAAGGAGACTCTTAGAGCAAAAGCAAAAGCTATAAAGTAAACCGCGCTTAAATTTTTTCGTAAAAAATGTATGATGTTTTTCATAGATTAAGTTTTATTTTTGTTTATTATAACATATTTTTAATTGGTGAGTATAAAAAACCGACTGTGAGCACTATGTGCTCACAGTCGGTTTTAATATAGCAATTGGTTAGATTAGACGCCGATTAGAACTGGAATAACCATCGGTCTCTTGGCTGTCTGTTGGAAGAGGAATTTACTAACGTTGTCAGTAACTGCGGACTTAACGTAATCGAAATTAACTGGATTCAAACCACCAGCTGACTCTTCAATAGTCTTTTTGATAATCTGACGAGTCTCATGAAGTAATTCCTGAGATTCTCGAAGATAGACAAAACCACGAGAGATGATATCTGGAGATTTACGAAGTTTACCAGTACTAGGGTTAATACTAGCGATAATTACAAACATACCATCTTGAGCTAACATCTGGCGATCACGAATTACAACTTCTTGAACGTCACCGATTGAGAAACCATCTACTAGGATTAAACCATTAGGAGCTTTTTCTTTTAGTTTAAGGATTTTCTCCCCATTATTTTGTATTTCAACCACACTGCCATTATCAGGAATGATAATATTTTTGCGATCAGTACCGATACTAGCAGATAGTTCACCATGCATTTTAAGCATAAAGTGGTGACCATGAACCGGCATAAAGAATTTATAAGGAATCTGGCGATGAATCCATTCTAATTCACCACGTTTACCATGACCACCGGCATGAACATCACTTTCAAAATAAGTAATAATACGAGCATCGTGACGATATAGATTATCCTTAAGGGCGGTAACAGCGCGCTCATTGCCAGGAATAACTGAAGAGGAGAGTACAATAGTATCACTCTTGTTTAGTTTAATGAATTTATGAGAATTATTGGCCATACGCATCAAGGCTGCAAATTCTTCGCCTTGAGCTCCGGTAGCCAAGACCATGATTTTATGGGGAGGATAGTTCTTTATTTCTTCCGCCGGAATAATATGATCAGCGTTTGTTAATTTGAGGAATTTAATGATTTCTACGTTGTTCTTCATACTACGGCCTTCAACTATAACTTTACGACCATACTTGTGAGCCATTTCAATAAAACTAATTACGCGCTCTACTTGAGAGGCAAAAGTGGCAATGATCATGCGTCCAGTAGTTTCCGAAACGATTTTGTCGATAGTTCTACTAACTGCGTCTTCAGAAATAGTCCACCCCGGTTTTTCAATACCGGTTGAATCCATCATCAACATCAAAACTTTACGGTTCTTCAGAAATTCGTATTGTTTGTATTCTTCTTCAGCTACAACGCCATTTTCATTTTCAACTCGAACGTCACCAGTACAAACAATGTCACCGTGAGGAGTTTCGATAATAATACCAGTAGAGTCGGGAATAGAGTGAGTAATACCAAAGAATTTAATTTTTAAGTCTTTGGTGATAGGTAGGAAACCGTCAGTTTTATCAACGATTTTAATATTCAAAGCTGGTAAGTGAGGAAACTCGGTTTGACGCTTTTTAATGAGTAAAGCTCCAAATTCACGAGTGTAAATCGCGGGGTTACCAAGTCTGTCAATTATGTAAGGTAAACCACCAATATGGTCCAAGTGACCATGTGTGATAACAATGGCACGAATTTTTTCTTTTCTTTCCTCAAGATATTTGGTATTAGGTAAAATATAATCAATACCAGGGGTTTCTTCAGTTTTAAATTGAATACCAGCGTCAACGATAATAATATCATTGGCGTATTCAATTGCTGTCATATTTTTACCAATTTCTTCGACACCACCTAAAGGAATAATACGAACGTCGCCTTCTTTGAGAGCCGGAATACGGTCTTCGGGTTTTTCTCGTGAGATAGCTTGATCGTGACCGGCGTCTACTAAGACCATGGATTCATTGAGATTTTTTTCATCAATGTCTTCACTGCGTCTTCGAAAAGGCGCGGGGTGTGATAAACGCTGCCCACCTTGTTGAGGACTATGGTGTCCCATATGACCACCCATACGCGGTCCTACGTGTTGTGGACGAGGTCCAACAGATACCGGGCGACTGTTTGAAGAGTAAGCTCGACGCATCATTGGAGGACGGTTAAAATTTGGGCGACTATTGCCAGTACCCATACCAGTTTGGGTTTGGGTACGTTGAATTGCCTGTCCTAGAGACGGTGTAATAGGAGCCGTATTAGGAGTCGGATTGTGTCTGGCAGTGTGATATCGTCCAGTGTGGGCTGATGTCGGCACGTTTCTTAGGCTCTGGAAGACACTAGAGCTGGGATTGGTGCGAGGTCGGCGACCGCGTCCATTTCCTGTATTTTCATAATTCATTCTAATTGATTAGTTAATAATTTTAATAATTTTTTATTTGGCAAAAATTTTCCAAACATGATCGGTATCGGTGTACCATTTATAAATGTTTGTAAATCTTTCAGTTTGGACAGTCATATTTTTTATTATGGTTCCTTTAACTTTATTAGGTACAATATAAAGATATTCTTTTGAGTAAGCAAAGATAGCGGGAATGTCTTTACTAATTTCTTTTTCAAAATCTAAATATTTGTTAATTCGATTTTGATCATCTTCCATGCGCCGTGCATCTTCAAGTATTTTATCTACCTTGCTATTCGCATAGAGTGATAAATTGTAACCTGGATAATTGCGTTGTGACGAATGCCAGAAGCCGTACAGATCAAGGTCTCGATTGACAACTTCACCATATAACAGAATGTCATATTGTCTTTGTCGGATAATCTCTTGATTCAAATCACCTGACTCAAAGAATTTTAGCTCAACTTTGGCACCGATGCTTTCCCAGTTGGCTTTCGCCGCTTCAGCGACGGCCCTTAGTTCAGAAGAATTGAGGGTAGTAATGGAAAAAGCAAATTGCTGAGTTTCTATTTTACTAATCTTTTTTTCTAAAATACCACTACTATTTAGTTTCCAACCAGCTTTATCTAAGTTCTTTTTAATGGCTTCAAGATTAATGCTTGTGGTGGCTTCCTCATTTACATAATAATTGAGCGGTAAGAAGACGGAAGGAATCGGAGTTGTAAGTTTCTTAGCATAACCAGCCAAAGATTTTTGAATGGCATAGTCGCGATCGAAACTTTGATCCAAGGCTTGACGAACTTCCAGATTAGTAAAAATGTGGTTTTGATTTTGATTTATAAAAAAAGCAAAAACTTGTGACAGAGGAATTGGTTTAACTGTAATGTTTTTATTTTTGGTCAAGTCACTTAAATTCTGAGGATTGATACCGCCAAAACTTTCAATTTCTCCAGACTTAAAGGCCTCAAGCATCTTTTTTTCATTTGAATAAAAAGCGATGCTTAGATTTTTAATAAAGGGCTCGCCTAAGACAAAATTATTATAGGCTTCAAGAGTGTAAGCGGAAGGTATACCTGAAGTATTGTAGCTAATAGATTTGTATTCATATGGGCCTGATCCAACCGGTTTTATATTATTTAAATTAATATTACTAGCCGTGAAGTCTTCCACAGTCAAATCTTTCCAAAGGTGTTTAGGTAAAATACCAATTGTGAAGTTACTTAAAAATGGGGGGTAGGGATGTGATAACGAAAATTCAATTTCACGATCGTTAATTTTATGAATTTCTACTCCTTTCCAATTGGCCATTTTGGGACTTTTAATACCGGGGTCTAGAATTTTTTGAATCGTAAAATCAATATCGTCGGTTGTAACTGGTTGCCCGTCTTGAAATTTAAGATCGGGTTTTAAAGTAAAATGATAAATAGTGCCGTCTTCTGAAATAGTATAGTTTTCTGCTAAGTCGTTTATTAGGTTACCGTTAGTGTCATAGCGAAGGAGTCCTGAGTAAATGAGACCAGTTAAATCTCGATCAACATCAGAAAAAGCCAAAACGGGATTTATGAAGCGAGGAATGCCAATGACTCCTTCTTTAAGAAAGCCACCATGGGTGGGGATTTCTACTAAGAGTGAGCGATTGTAGTTCCAGGCCATATTAGTTCCAGAGATCACTAAAATAACCAACAGGAAATAAAATACCAGTTTTTCTGTGAGAGAAAGTTTTTTTAGGGATTTAAAAAGTTTTTTAAAACCAGTCTTATCCCACAATTCTATAAAAAGAGTGTAGATTTTTTTCACGTTTTTGAACCGGGTCCCAAGGAGAGTATGCATCAAAGAACTTAGTTGCTAAACTAAACCAGAGGCGAACCGGAGTTGTTAATTAATAGTAAAACTAGCCCTTAAGTTTTAGCCACAAAGCAGCCAAAGCTGAAGCAGCAAAAAGAGTAACTATAACGATACTGGCACGGAAGAGAAATTTCTCAAAACCACGGCGAGTATGAAATGACGAACTGAAGTTATCACTACCACCAAATGATCCACTGACACCTGATTCGGAGTGTTGTAATAGAATCGAAATAACGAGTAAAACAGACAAGCCGATTTGAATATAAGGCAAACTATTGATTAGGGTTTCTTTCATAAGTTTTAATATATTAGCAGGTTTGGGTAGGAAAAGCAACTCATTTGAGAGTTGTATAAGTATAAGGAAATAAGAGACCGACCTTTCCGCGCGGAAAGGTCGGCCTCTTGTACATAGGTAATATTTTGTTTGTAATTTTTCATAAAAAAGCTGCGACGAGATGTCGCAGCAGGGAATATTGTTTCTGGTATTTTAAGAGGCTTTTGCTTCTTTTTTCCAGATTTCCCAAAACGGATGATTACACATTTCTACCAACATTTCATTGTGAATGTGTCCAAGCTCGATCAAAAAACCGTCAACTAGTTGGCAACGATGACGATACTGGGCTTCATGTAACAGTTTCCACACCGTTATCACTCGGATGATACCAGACGGAGTATTGTCGATATTCCAGGTACCACTTAGTGAAGTTATTACTTTGAAGTGTGCGATGTTAATGTTGGAAATTTTGTTCACGGGCGGAAAGTAGGCGTGTTTTGATAGAGTTTGAAGATATTTCTCACAAAGTTTGTTGATAGCTTCAAAAAACCTCATTTTCTGATTGATTTTACCTTGGCTCGTTTTGAAATTTACCACCAGTCGGTTATAAATAACGAACAGGCTTAGGAGTTCTCCCGGAAGCTGGCTTTGAGAAAAAACATCAAACTGACCACCGCTTTCAAACCGGGCGTAACCGTTGTCTTGAGTCATGACTTTTCTCCAAATTTATTTTGTTGACTTAGGGTTCAAGAATTCTTATATAAATTAACCTAAAATACACAAAATGTCAAACGAAGGTATTGTTACTTTTAGCCAAGGATTGTGGTATAGTAGTACAGCTAGCAGTTAACTTGCGAGCATTAAATAATCAATATGACAATACTATATATATTAATAGCAATCATTGTAATCGCTTTTTTGTGGTTTATTTTTGTTTATAATGGCTTTATTAAGAATAAGAATCGAGCGGAGGAGGCTTGGGCTGATATTGATGTTCAGCTAAAACGCCGTTACGATTTGATTCCTAACTTGGTAAATACCGTTAAAGGTTATGCCGCCCACGAATCAGGCACCTTAGATCGTGTTACTGAATTACGAAATATGTCTATGAAGGCACGTAATATGGCTGAAAAGAGTCAGGCTGAAAATATATTAACTGATGCTTTGAAAAGTGTTTTTGCTGTCGCGGAAGCTTACCCTGACCTAAAAGCAAACCAAAATTATCTGGCTTTACAGACTGAATTATCTGATACTGAAAACAAGATTCAGGCCGCTCGTCGTTTTTATAATGGTAACGTTCGTGATTTCAATATAGCTGTAAATTCTTTTCCACAAAATTTGGTTGCTGGTGTTTTTCATTTTGTTGAGATGGAATATTTCGAATTGGAAAACGACTCTCTAGCTAAGGAACCAGTGGAAGTTAAGTTCTAACTTGTATTGAAGACCGGATTTTTGAACCACTCAAAAATCCGGTCTTCTGATTTTTCTCTATTTTCCCAAATAATATAACATGGCTACTTTATATACTCACCAATCTGCAAATGTACGTAAGACCTGGTTCTTGATGTTGATATTTACAGTGTTAATTATTGCCATCGGTTACTTTCTGAATTATTATTATCACTCACCAAGTATTATATATTTTGCGGTCATTTTTAGTTTAGGAATGAATTGGATTAGTTATTGGTATTCCGATAAAATTGTTTTATCGATGTATCGGGCTCGACCAGCCAATGAACAGACAGAACACAATTTAATCAATATAGTGGAAAATCTGGCGATTACGGCAGGTTTACCATTGCCAAAGATTTATGTTATTGATGACCCTGCACCTAACGCCTTTGCGACTGGTAGAAACAAAGCCCATGCCACCGTGGCTTGTACTTCGGGCTTATTGAAAATGTTAAACAAGACCGAGCTTGAGGGAGTAATTGCTCACGAGCTTTCTCATGTTGGTAATCGTGATATTCTACTCAGTACGGTAGTGGTAACTTTAGTTGGTCTTATTGCCATAATGTCCGACGTTTTTACTAGAAGTGTGTTTTTTGGTAATAATCGGGATCGAGATGATAAGGGTGGAAATATTTTAGTAATTGTTGGACTTGTTTTGATGATACTGTCGCCAATAGTAGCTAAACTTATTCAATTGGCGATTTCCCGCAAGCGAGAGTTTTTGGCGGATGCCTCGGGTGCGCTTTTGACTAGATATCCTGAAGGCTTGGCTAACGCCTTAAGAAAAATATCGTCGTATTCTGGACAAATGCAAAAAGCCAATAACGCGACAGCTCATCTATTTATCACCAATCCTTTTGGTTCACATGTGAAGGGAATGGCAAAGTTATTCATGACCCATCCACCAGTTGAGGAACGAATCGAGGCGCTTATAGGTGTAGGGACTGAAGAGTTTGAAAAATAATAATTATGTTTGAAGCACTAAATAAAATAATATCTAAGGTTTTGGATGTAACTACGTATTTCATTTCTGAACGGAAAGAATCCATTAAGGTTTTTGTGGTACCACGTCCAAAGTATGTTACTAAAATAACCTTTACGGACAAGGTTTTCAGTTATACGCTCTTGCCATTATTTCCCAAATTTATTCGTCCAAATCATTTGACTTTGTTTAGGTTTGTTTCTACACCTTTTGTGGTTATGGCTTTGGTGGGCGGAGCCTATAAAACTGGTTTGATTTTATTTGTGATTTCGGCTTTAAGTGATGCGCTTGATGGGGCAATGGCTCGTACTCGTTCCAAGATCACCGACTGGGGAATAGTTTTTGATCCTCTAGCCGACAAATTATTAATTAGTAGCGTTTCCGTGGTAACGATCGCTAAGGTTTTAAATCCATATTTAGCTTCCGCCATTGTTGTTATTGAAATATTATTGATTACTTTCGCATATCTACGTTATCGTGGAGAGGTGGTGCCAGCTAAACTGGTTGGTAAACTTAAAATGATTTTTCAATGTTTCGGTGTCGGTTTCTTATTATTGTATATGACTATTGGGACCCCGATACTTTTACCAATTGCTGAATACACTATTTATGGTGCAATTCTATTTGCTTTATTAAGTCTGTTTGTTTATAGATCAATCTAAATTATAGACTTATCTAATATTGCCCAGGAACTTATTTAATTGTATCATTCACTTTATGAAATTATCTCGTATTAGAGAACCACTCATTTTATTGATAGGCGATACGGTTTTTCTTGCTCTAGCTCTTATTTTGGCTCTGGTATTTAGATTTGGCTATTTCCCTGGCATGGAATTTTTCTATTCCCACCTTGTGCCTTTTAGTTATATCTTTCTGATTTCTCTCGCAGTCTTCTTTATAGCTGGACTTTATGAAAAACATACGGTCATATTAAAAAATAAGTTACCGAATCTAATCTTTGGATCAGAATTGACTAATTCCGTCGTTGCGATAGCTTTTTTCTATTTTATTCCATATTTTGGTATTACCCCCAAAACTATTTTGTTTATATACGTAGTTGTGTCTGCCTGTTTGATCTTTGTTTGGAGATTATATTTGTCGAAGTTCTTAATAGTTAAACATTCTGAAAAAGTCCTTTTGATCGGCACTGGGAAAGAAATGGGTGAGTTGTATGATGAAGTTAATAATAATGTTCATTACGGTTTAAATATCGTCGCTGCCCTGGATGTAGAAAAAGAAAGTCTTATTGATCTTGAACAGAAAATTATTGAACTAGTAAAAAGTTACAGAATTTCTCTGGTAATTATTGATTTGGAAAATGATAAGACTCGACCGATTGTGCCAAAATTATATTCTTTGATTTTTTCCAATGTTAGTTTTATTGCGATGAATAAAATCTATGAGGATGTTTTTAAACGAATTCCATTTTTTATTCTCCGCCACGACTGGTTTTTGGAAAATATTTCATCTTCACCAAAAAAGTTATATGATTTAATCAAAAGAACTACAGATATAGTTTTAGCTACAATAGTCGGTCTAATCTCTTTGGCTTTTTATCCTTTTGTTTACGTCGCCATTAAATTAGATGACCATGGCCCAATTTTTATTATTCAAGAAAGAATTGGACAGGGTGAAAAAAATATAAATATTGTTAAATTCCGAAGTATGAAAACTAATGACAAAGGAGTTTGGGTAAAAGAAAAAGACGACAGGATAACTAGAGTCGGGAAAATTTTGAGAAAGACGCGTATTGACGAATTGCCACAACTTTGGAATGTATTTAAGGGAGACATGTCTTTGATAGGACCACGCCCTGATATTCGCAGTCTCGGTTTAGATTTAGCAGAAAAGATTCCATATTACAATGTTAGATATACCGTTAAACCAGGACTTTCAGGCTGGGCTCAGATGTGTCAGGACTTACCGCCACAGTCATTGGAAGAAACGACTTTGCGTTTAGCTTATGATCTATATTATGTTAAAAATCGGTCAGTCATGTTGGACTACAATATAATATTAAAAACTATCAGAATTTTAGTGATGAGAACCGGGAAATAATTAAATAGCGGCTTGGCGATGACCGAAGTCAAATCGCCAAGCCGCTATTTTGTTCAAGGCCTCTTGATTAGGGACTATGTCTATTAAGTATACAGATTTACACCGAAAAAATAATCGTGATATAATTTGTTTATTAATAAAGGACTTTTAATAATTACAAATGAACAACGAAAACCTTAATCAGTCGGTTCAAAATAATCCATCACCTACTACACCAGGGCTAAAGACAGGTAAACCTAAAATTTTAGTCGCAATAACTATTTTAGTGGTTTTTGTAGTTGTTATGTTTGCAACTTATTTTATTGTTCCTAAAAGCGGTCAAGACGCTCTAAAGAAAGCTACTCAGGATATATATAAACCTGCTCTAGCGTTTGCCTCAAAATTTGCGACTTATGAAGAAGTACCAGTAAAAATAGATCCCAAGCTCCCAGCTTATACTATTGATAAGGGTCTGAGCAATGTCAGTAATCTGGCCGATTTTCAATATCTATCGGAGGATGCTAAAAACTTACTTGAGAAAAATGCTTTTGTTGTTCAACCAACCGTTAGTAATAATGAGTTCTTTCCGCTCTATGAAGCAAACCGTTATTCCGCAACCCCAAGTTTCGTGACCACTGATTCTATGCTCCACAATTATCATTTGATGTTCGATTTTTTACTTAAACAACTTGAAGAACAAAAATTGGCGACCGTTTTGGAAAGACTCAGTTCAAGTATGCTAGCTGAATCATTAAAACAATACGATAGTTTAAAGGGAACTGAATGGGAAAATGCTGCCAAAAGGAATGTTGGTTTTTTTACCGTAGGTAATAAACTTATAAATCCTTCAGTGGAAGTACCAGTAATAGTAAAGAGTGAGGTTGAGCAAGAACTAAAACTGATTAGTGACCATAAAGGAATAACTCTTTCGCCACTTATGAATATTGGCGCCGAAGTCTCCGAAAAAGATGGTTTGAAAGAAGACTATTCTCAATATATTCCAAGAGGTCATTATGATAAAACCGAGCAACTAAAATCTTACTTTAAATCAATGATGTGGTATGGACGTCTAACTTTTCGTCTGAAAAATGATGATGAAATCAAATCAGGTATTTTGATTACTTTAGCTTTAAACAAAGAAGACAATAGAAAGGGTTGGGATACACTTTACAAACCGATTAATTTTTTTGTCGGCAATAGTGACGATATCACTTATTATCAATTCAAAAACTTGGTTAGTCAGGTATATGGGGAGTCACCCGATCTACAAACCGTAGCGACTGACAGTATAAAAAAGTTAGCTTTTGTTGAAGCAACAAAAACCCTCGAACCACCACAACTCAATTCTATGCCGATTTATAATTCCGACATTCAGCCGGATCGAGAAAAAGAAATTAAAGGTTTTAGATTTATGGGACAACGCTTTACAATAGATGCCGCTATTTTTCAGAGGTTGATAGATAGAGAAGTTCCAGACAGAATGTTGCCAAAGGGTTTAGATATTCCAGCAGCTTTGGGGTCAACAGAAGCTTTGAACATTTTAGCTTTATCAGGAGACACAAAATACAAAAATTATTCCGAAAATATGTCTAAAATGCAAACATATTTGACTGGATTGTCAATTGATAATTGGACTCAGAATTTGTATTGGGGCTGGTTATATCAACTTCGTCCATTAACAGAAGTTAGAGGTATTGGATATCCACTATTTATGCAAAATGAGGCTTGGATTAGAAAAGATTTAAATACATTTTTGGGTAGTTGGAGTGAATTAAAACATGACACTATTCTTTATGCTAAACAGGTTTATGCTGAATTGGGAGGAGGTGGTCCGGATCCAAAGGATGACCGTGGTTATGTTGAACCAAATGTTTATGTTTACGCTCGGCTAGCTTCACTGCTTAAAATGACCGGTGATGGCTTGGAGATGCGCGGATTATTGTCAGACAGTATGAAAGATAATCTTGATAAGATGGCTCAATTGGCAATGTCGCTCAAAACAATTTCTGAGAAGGAATTGAACAATGAAGCATTAGCGATGGAAGATTATGAACTAATACGGTCTTACGGAGGTCAACTAGAACATATTTGGCTAGAAGTAAATAAAGAGGAACCTCAGTTTAAGGCCTCTACTGATGCTAGAAATTATCTCAATGAAAATCCAGCCGCGATTATTGCCGATGTGGCAACAGACCCGAACGGTCAGGTTTTGGAAGTGGGAACCGGAAAAATTTCTTATATCTATGTCGTTCTGCCTCCACTAGATGGAAAAATGAGAATTGCCAGAGGTGGAGTATATTCTTATCACGAATTTTCTTGGCCAATGTCGGATAGATTAACTGATAAAAAATGGCTAGAAATGTTGAATTCAGGTCAGGCACCGGCGTTGCCGGATTGGACCGCGCCTTTTGTGGCCAAATAAATGCCAAAATTAAGTAAAACAACTAAATTATTTATATTTTGTGGCTTGACTTTGGTGATTTTAATTATCAGTTATCGTTTATACACTTTAACTGTAAAGACAGTGGCAGAAAATCCTAGAGTAACCGTTGAGAGCTTTTTAAACTTTTTAGAACAAAAAAAGAAGCTTTCTCAGACTGACAAGGAGGTTTCTTTGATTGCGGTGGGAGATATTTCTTATTCGCGGGCGGTTGGACGTGTAGTTAAAAAACAAAATAATATTAATTATCCTTTATTAAAAATTCAGGATTACTTAAAAACTGGCGATATTGTTTTTGGTAACTTAGAAACCCCGATTACTGCTGGACGAGATATTGTTGATTTTGAAATGGTTTTCCGGTCAAACCCCGGTACAGAAACAGCTCTTAAACAGTCTGGTTTTTCAATTTTATCTTTGGCTAATAATCACACTCCCAACTTCGGTAATAAGGGATTAATGGATACTATGAAATATCTTGATTCAGAGGGAATTAAACATATAGGAGCAGGTAAAGATAATCAAGAAGCTAATCAGCCGGTTTTTATAGAAGTAAAAGGAATCAAGTTTGCCTTTTTGGCTTATAACGATTCAGATGTTGTTCCGGCTTCATATGAAGGTGGTACCAATCATCCCGGAACCGCTTTTATGAGAGTTGGAAAAATGTCTGAAGCGGTTAAAGAAGTAAAGACAAAGGCTGATTACGTTATTGTTTCCATGCACTCCGGAACTGAATATGTAAACAGTCCAAATGATTCACAAAAAAATTTTGCGCATGGAGCAATAGACGCTGGAGCAGATATAATTATAGGGCACCATCCCCATGTAGTTCAAACGGTAGAGCAATACAAAGGTAAATATATTTTCTACAGCTTGGGAAACTTTGTCTTTGATCAACCGCAATCGTCAGACACCAAAGAGGGACTGACAGTAAAAGTGAATTTCTCAAAATCTGAAATTGGTAAGATTTCATTAGTGCCAATTGCGATGGAGAATTTTGCCCAACCAACAATTCCAGATGATATTAAAACCAGTCACATTTTGGCCAGACTAAATTTTCCTTATACAAATGAGATTAGTTATTTGTGGAATGCTTCCAGTAGTACTTACGAAGAAAAAAGTTCGGCGGTGATTGATAAATTGAATATAAGTAAAAGTAAGGTGGTAACCATTAAAACTGAGCAAGCTGATTTAAATAAAAATTCAATAAAAGAAATTTACATTTTAAAAGATGGTCAGTTAATTATTTCGGAAGGTGGCAAGATGGTATGGCAGTCACCTGTAGAGTGGTGGATTGATAATTTTATATTAGCTGATGCTAATAATGATGGACTTATCGATATAAATTTAGCTGTTTGGAAAGCTGGCAATTTCGGGACTTCCAAACCTGTTTGGGTAAAAGAAAATGATATGAGTATTAAGAATCATTTTTTCGTTTTTGATTATATAAAAGATGAGGTCAAACCGATTTGGCAGTCATCAAATTTAGAAGCACCAAATTGTGAATTTGCTATTAAAGATGTTAATGGAGATGGTAAGAATGAATTAGTGGCTACCGAAGGAGATTATTCTCAAAAACCCAATTGCAACGGGAAATATGTAGCTATTTGGACTTGGAATGGGTGGGGTTTTTCCAATGAGTGGAGAAGTAATAAGGGGAATTATAATAATCTAGAAATTGAAAGTAAAAATGGTGATGAATATATAGTGGCGGAATAGGAGGGGAACTTCGGTCACAAATCACTAAGTCTTTTTAAAATAATGATTTTCAAAAGTCTGAGTAGGGACGGGGAGATTCGACCCTTACAGGGTCAGGTCACATATATTTTTTTGCTGAAAAATTATGCGACCCCGACTCGGCTCGGACAGTCTCCATCTTTGAATTACTCCACGCGTTCGTAATTCAACCCCGTTTGGATTTTCTCTTCGCCTCATAAGACTCGATAAAATGCTCAAACAGGCTTCGAATCTCCCACGCAAGCAATATCCATTGCTTGCTCTTCTCCACAAAATAAAACTGCACAAATGCAGTTTTATTTTTGCGGTATTCATTGTACAAAATTCGAACCTTTTTTGAAAGCAATCCTGACGAAGAAATCTGAAACAATGCGGACGAAGTTTTGCGGAAACAATTTTCTGGGGAAAGGA
>CAZOXG010000010.1:0-27306 GCA_964583845.1 uncultured Candidatus Saccharibacteria bacterium | reverse complement strand
TCGGTACTTGTCATTGACGACAAGATCGAAAATCTGAAACTGGCTCTTGATCTGCTGACTGAACGTCACTCGGTTACACTCGCCAGCGGTTACGGCGAAGCAATGGACCTTCTGAAGACGAAAAAGTATGACGCCGTCCTCACGGACTGCGACATGCCGATTCGCACAATTAGCGGAACGATGCTTTCCGTTAGCAACATCGACTTCAATGAGGTCGGCCATATCGGTCTGATTCAGATCTTTGAGTTGACCGCGATGGGCTATCCCGTTGCTCTCGTCACCGCTGGTGGTAACCACCACAGTGATTGGCAAACTGCCATGCTCAAAAAGGCCAGCAGTCCGCCGAATGTAGTGAATGGGCAACCGGTGGTATTCTTCACCGACGGCAAGCCATGGGACAAGGCCTTGGAAGGTCTTCTTTATCTCAAGAACCTCAGCAAATAAAATGCCTTTGGGATGAGCTATAATCATCCCCTGCTCCAAGCGCACTTTCGCGCTTGGAGCTTTTTTATTTAATTTAAAGTCAATCTTTATCTGTATGTCATCCTCGCGAACGCGGGGATCCAGGATAAATTAGTCTTAATTCATAAAGATGGATCCCCGCGTTCGCGAGGATGACAGAAAAAAACGAATATAAAAATCCGTATAGACCTCGCCTATACGGATTTTTATTGTAATTGTTTTTTCCTTACTATTTTTTTCCCAAAATTCCCCTCGGTCTGAACAATAAAAATATTATAAATACAGTAAAGGAGATAGCGTCTTTCCATTCGCCTGAGATTTGCCAAATGCCAAAGTTTTCAACTAAACCAAGCAAGAAAGCACCGAGCACGCCACCGTAAATATTACCCACACCGCCAATAATGGCGGCAATCACACCCTTAAGTAAAAGAGCAAAACCCATGGTCGGCTCTATACCTGTGTCCAAACCAATCAGTATTCCCGCCAAGCCACAAACCGCTGAGCCAATGAAGAATACTCTACCGATTATTTTTGAAGTGTTGATACCGACAATTTTTGAAACCTCTTCATCATCAGAAATAGCTTTGACCGCTTTACCAAACATGGTGTATTTCATTACTAAAGCTAAAGCTGTCATCACAACAATGCCAGAAATAAATATACCGATCTGAACATAAGTAACACTACCACCAAAGACATCTAGGACTTCGGAAGGAACAAGATTTGATAAAGTATAAAACTGACTAGTAAATATAATAGCAATGATAGCTTGAATCACAGTAGAGACTCCCAGGGATGCTACCAAGTAAGACATACCCGAAGCAGAGTTTTGTCTTAATTTAGTATAAACAAATTTGTTTACTAAATAACCAATGAAGCCAGTAAAGAGAACAGAAATAATAATAGCGGCGGTTAAATCTAAACCGGATTTTTGAGCCAAAAAAAAGACTGAATAACCTCCGACTACTGACATAGCTCCAGCGCCTAAATCAAAGAATTTTACGGTGCTAAATATTAGATTAAAACCAATGGCAATCATCGTGTAGATGGAGCCAGCGATTAAACTATTGAGCAGAAGTTGAATGACGATATCCATAAGATACGTAAATTATATAGTATGAGAGTTTTTTTGTCATTTCTCAGTACTCGAGGCCCGGCCTCAAGATCAGATCTTGAGGCCGGGCCTCGAGTATAGAAAACGTCTTAATTTTCCTTATCTGTCATCCTCGCGAACGCGGGGATCCAGGATTCAAAGTGTGTCTAAATACAAAATCCTGGATTCCCGCCTGCGCGGGAATGACAATACAATGAATAGGTCTGGATTGCTTCGCTATCGCTCGCAAAGACGGTCAAAAAATACAGAGAAAGCCCCACAGTCCGCCATGGCGGACTGTGGGGCTTTCTCTTTCCATATACTACTTAAATTTCCTCTGCGACTTCAATTCCTAAAATCGCTAATGCATTTTTTAATACTTGAGCGACTGATTTAGTGATAGCTAATTTGTGAGCTTGATCCTCCCCTCCATCCAAAATCATTTCTTGACCATACCAACTATTAAAGGCGGCACACAACGAAAGAATATATTGAGCAACATGATGAGCAGAAAATTCGGTTTGAGACTTTTTAATAACATCTGGATATAGAGACAAAACTTTTGCTACATCACTACCGATTTCACTATCGGCTGGTTTTATTTCTGCCGTGCCAGCCTTACGTAAAACAGATTTAGCTCGCGCATAAGTGTACATTGCGTACACACCAGAATCCCCTGTTGTCTGAATAGAATTTTCAATATCAAAAGCGGTATCTTGATTACGATCTGGTTTCAAAAAGCTAAACTTAACCGCGGCAATCGCCAATTTTTCAGCCAGGATATCAGAGTTGGCCGAAATTTTATTATCAGCTTTCAAACGTTCCAATATTTTAGACTTAACTAAATCCAAAACATCATCAATCAAGACTACAGTTCCCGCTCGCGAAGACATTTTTTTAATTTCACCTGATTCATCCTTCAAAGCAACGTAACCATAAGCAACATGCGTGAAGTCGGTTACTTTACCAATTCCCAATTGTTCACAAACTGCAAACATCTGTTTCATAGCCAAAGACTGATCCGGACCAATTACCCAAATAAGTCTATCAGCCTGATGAGTTTTTTTCTTTAAGTCAGTTAAAGCAATGTCTTGGGTGATATACAAAGCCGTGCCGTCTTTTTTCAAAAGAATAGTGTCAGATAAATTGTATTTTTCTAAGTCAGTTAAAACAGCACCATCCTCAAGTTTTTTAAAGATACCCATATCCAAACCTTTATGAACATAGTCTTTGCCAGCCTGATAGTGTTCATGTTCATTCCAAACTTTGTCCCAGCGATTACCAAGACGGGTCAGGGTGCGACTTATTCCGCGATAAGAGAAATCTAAAACATAAGCCCAAAGCTTCCAGATATTTTCATCTTTAGCTTCCCATTTAACCACCATATCACGTACAATAGCATCAACTTCAGGATTATTTTCGCAAGCAGTAGAACCTAAAACATAACATTCTGAAGCAAAAACATCCGGTAACATGTTTAGATCTTCCGGTTGTTTCCATTCAGATTGATGAGAGGCCCAATATTTTACGTCAATTGGATTCTTTGTGTCTTTACGCATTTCGGCCAAATAGCCGTACATCATTTTTGCGATAGCAATACCACGATCGTTATTGACCGCTTCACAGATTACTTTTGCTCCACTAGCTTCAAGTAAACGAACAATGCCCATTCCAACTAGATTATTTCGCAAATGACCGAGATGCATAGCCTTATTCGGATTCGGTGAAGTATGTTCTACTACCCATTTTAAGCCAGACAAAGAGGCGTTACTTCCAAAAGAACCGCCGAGACTTAAAACGTCTTCTAAAACCGCTTCGGAAAATTCACTGTTTAAAAATAAATTAACAAAGCCAGGTTTAGCCACTTCAACCTTTGTTAAACCAGTTATTTTTTTAGTAGATAAATATTCTGCCAGTTCGTTAGCTATAGCCATTGGATTGGAAGAAAGGTTTTTTGCGTAACGTAAAGCAACGTTGGTTGCCAAATCACCATGTTCAACCAGAATTGGTTTTTCCAAGTTTACAGTCGCATCAGAAACACCTTTAAGAGATAGAAACGCCTTAATCTCTGATTTTATTGATTCTAAAATTTTTTCGCTTTTCATGTTTTATTTTTGTATTGTAATCCTCGCGAATGCGGGGATCCAGACTATATCTCATCCTGGATTCCCGCGTTCGCGGGAATGACAGAAAAAGAAAAAATCTAGAGTGTGATAATTAGCACTATAACATAAATGGGTTTTTGTATAAAGAAGACGAAAAAGCGGGTATAGCGACCAGCCAGAACAAATTCATATTTGTATTAGGTCGCTATACCCGCTTTTTGATAAAATTATTCGTATCTCAACGCATCTATAGGATTCAAATTTGAAGCTCTCGCCGCTGGATAGTATCCAAAAACTATCCCAATAATGGCAGAAACACCAAAAGATAAAACAATCGAAGAAGTTGAAATTACCGCCGTCAGTAATCCAGTGAGAGTAATAGCCCAGGCTATTCCAATTCCAAGTAAAATTCCAATAATTCCACCAACAATCGTAAGCATCATAGATTCAACTAGAAATTGAAGTTGAATATTTTTCTTCTTGGCGCCAACCGCTTTTCGCAAACCAATCTCGCGTGTTCTTTCAGTCACTGTGGTCAACATCATGTTCATAATTCCAATTCCACCCACGAGCAATGAAATACCAGCAATCGCAGCCAATAAATAAGTCATCGTTGATGTAATAGAGGAAGCGGTCGCCAACATATCTGATTGATTCATAGTACTAAAATCAGCTTTAGTTGGGTCAGAAATATTGTGTCTAGAAAGTAAAATGTCTGTAGCTTGATTCTGCACATCAGTTACTAATTCTGGAGTTTGGGCCGAAATGTTTATTGAAGAAACATATTTACTACCACTTAAAAGTTGCTGGGCTGCAGAAATCGGAATATAAACAACATCATCAGCACTGCCAAGACCAGTTCCGCCCTTGGCTTGAGTAACTCCAATGACCGTAAATTCATTACCATTGATTCTAATAGTTTTATTTATGGCATCAGAACTTGTTCCCAGTAAATCGTCTCTCGTGGTCGGACCAAGGACTACAACACGAGCCATTTGGTTAACCTGCTCATCAGAAAAAAATGTACCAGAATCAACTATAATATTTTTAATATCAATATAAGACGGGGTTGTTCCTATAACCGATGTATTAGTATTTGTTCCAGCGGCAACGACTTGTTTTTGTGAAGAAACAACTGGCGCCACATATTTAGCTGAGGTAACTCCGTCACGAATAGCATTAGAATCATCCAGAGTGAGAGTATTAGCAGAACCACGACTAGTTCGAACGTTGCTACCAGCGGATCTAACAGCACCCGGCGAAATAACAACTAAATTTGAACCGATAGATTCAATTCTAGATTGAATAGAATTTGTCGCCCCATTTCCAACAGCGAGCATCGCAATAACTGAGGCAATACCAATAATAATACCGAGCATTGTTAAGCCAGAACGCACTTTATTACTTAGCAAACCAGACGATGTTTCCGACATTAAATCTTTTAAAGTCATATTGTTTATTTTTTATCTTCGTTACAAATACAGGGATCAACAACCCTTTTATTGTCATTAATCTTGTCGCTAAGTATTTGCCCATCACGAATATGAATTATTCGGTCGGCGTGTTCAGCTACATCTAATTCGTGAGTAATCAGAATAATTGTATGTCCTTCTTTTTTATTTAAATCTTGAAAAGTTTTCAAGACAATCTCACCAGTTCTGGTATCTAAGTTACCTGTCGGTTCATCGGCCATAATCAAAGATGGGTCGTTGACTAGGGCGCGAGCAATGGCTACGCGTTGAATTTGTCCACCAGAAAGTTGATTGGAGAGATGGTGCCATCTAGTCTCTTCGAGCCCAGCCGAACGTAAAGCCAACTCGGCCATTTCAAGTCTTTTTGCCGATGGAATTTTTAAATATACTAGTGGCAAAGTTACATTTCTAATTACTTCAGTTCTTGGAAGTAAGTTAAATGATTGAAAAACAAAACCAATTTTATTACCACGTATACCAGCCAACTGATCATCAGACAATTTTGAAACATCTTCATTGTCTAGAAAATATTCGCCAGAAGTTGGAGTATCTAAAGCCCCTAAAATATGCATCAAGGTTGACTTACCAGAACCAGAAGGTCCCATAATAGCAACAAATTCCCCGTCATTGATCGTAAAAGAAACTCCTTTCAAGGCGTGTGTTATTGTTTCTCCATTTACGTAAGACTTTTTGATATTTTTACATTCAATCATATAGATGATTTTTAGTCGTGGATTCCTCCAATAGCACCTGGGCCACCCATACCACCAAACCCACTTCTAGTGTTTGTCGTCGCAGAAGCGGCAGAGGTTTTAGCTGCTCCGGCGCTCACAGTAGTCTTCTTGGTTACAATCATCTGTCCATCAGATAGACCGGACAAAATTTCTGTTGAAGTGTTATTAGAAATACCAACAGTAATCTCTACATTTTTGACTGGATATTCTGAAACGATATTAGTGGTAGAACTAGCAATATTTCTCATAGGTCGAGTAGAAGAACCTCGAGTTGAGGAACCAAAATCTCGGCGAGTTGAGGAAGAAAAATCACCAGTAGAAGAAGCATTGTTTCTATTCCACATTGAAGTCGAAGTTGAACCATTTGAAGAAGCAATATCAGCCACTAAAACAAATTTTTTACCATTCATAGTTGTAATAGCGGAAGTTGGAATTATTAAGACCCCAGTGTGCTTGGCGGTTTCGATACTGACCGAAGCTGTCATTGCAGTTTTAATCTGATCGTTCTGACCACTCATCTTAATCTGGGCAGCATAACTAACCACACCTTGGGTTACTGTTCCTAATGGATCAATAAAAGCCACACGACCAGAAAGAGACACGCCAGGTAAAGAATCAAAAGTGACAGTAACTGGGTTATTAGCGGAAATTTTGGCAGCATCAACTTCATTTAAAGTTACGTTGATAACTTTTTCTGCAGTAATAAGTGTCCCCAAAGAATCAGCGGAAGAAACAGACTGGCCAACTTCAGCGGATAAACCACCAATTTGTCCATCGAAGGGCGCGGTAATAATACGACTAGCATATGTAGTCTCGGCGTTAGCAAGATTTGATTTTGCATTATCCAAGCTAGCTTGAGCCACCGCCAAATCATCCGCTGTTGGTGGTTTAGTTTTTACCATAATATTATCTTTAGTTTGTTGTAAGGAAATAACATTATTATTATATGATTGTAAAGTGGAAGTTAAATCACTAATTAGTGAATCAATACTTCCTCTGGCAGATGAAGCGGCACTCTTAGCAGAATTAATAGCTGATTGTCCAGAAGAATCATAAGCATTGCTGTATTGAGAAGTCAAAGCAGTCATATCATCAAAATAATTTCTTTCTGTATTTAGATCAGAAATAGCTTTATTTATTGCAGTAGGCAAATCATCAGTTACACTAAGAGTTTTATTATTCAATCTCCAAGTTTCTAAGATTGGACCAATATAATATCTCCCTTGGTTAACATTGTTCTGCAACTGCATATTATTGAACTGAGCACCACTAACAACAAAGGTTGGATTATTCCCTAATGGATTACTAAACAAAGAATCTGTATTTAAATATACAGAATTGGAAGCCGTAGTATAAGCAGTTTTTAATTTAATTAAAATATTTTGTTTAGCATTGTCTAAAGTGGTTTGTGACTGAACTAATGAATTATTTAAGGATAAAGTTTCAGCTTCAGTTAATCCAGTTACAACTTTATTGTAATTTGCTTGTGAGCTAGCAACGGTTGCCTTAGCCTGATTGAGCGACTGTAAGGCGTTCTTACCATCTAAAATAGCTATAACCTGACCAGCGTAGACAGTGTCACCATTCTTAACCCTAACGGAAGTAATTTGTCCTAAAGTTTGAGTTTGTCCGGTCGTATTTGGTTTCAAAGAAACTTTACTCAAGGTTGAAACCTGACCAGTAGCATTAACAGATAAAACCAAATCTCCTGTTTTGACCTTGCCAAAAGTGTATTGAATACTGGAAACGCCAGCATTCATTTTGTTATAAGTGTAATAACCAACACCAATAATGGCAATTATAATTATGACCGTCCAAACCTTATGCCCAATAAAGAAACGTTTAAATTTATTAACTAGCTTCATAGATAATTATTTGTTAGGTGTGTTAGTAGCGTTAATTATTGGTCCTCGAAAATTTCCGCCACGTGAACCTATATTACTAAAACCTTCTGGTGTAACACGAATAAGTTTAGCAATTATAGAACCGTCTTGAGAAGGTTCACCAATAACCACGACATTGAAACCAGTCTTTATACCAACTATACCAATATTTTCTTTTGCACTCTTAATTTCAGTTTTAGAATCAATAGAAACAATTTTTTCCACTCCACTAATATCCTCAACAACTAGGGTACTAGAAGCCACAGATATAACCTTGCCAGTAGTTCCAAAAGCGCGAACATTGTCACGAGGATTACCGCCAGGCATCATGTTACTATTCTTGCCAAAAAACATGTTTTCATAACGATCGGCAAAATTACATTTAAAATTTGCTCGTTCATGACCAAAAGCCATCCCAGTAAAAAATATAGCCAAGACTACCGCAATTAAACCTATCACTGATAAACTCCACATCAACCATTTAGTCTCACAGACTTTTTTAAAATGTAAAAACATATTATTATTTAGCCGAACAATTATTGTTTTGGGCAATTAATTACTAAAACTTAGCTTTAATTTATTTTGACGAACAACTGACAAGTTGCCCGTTGCAAAAATTAAAATGAATAGACTGACAAATACCGCCACCAAACTTACAACTGGCAAACTCTCTGTTACTGACAAAAGAAACTCTTTCCAGTAACTAAGAACGGCTCCACTATCAGTGAACAATAGTGACAATGAGTTTAGCAAACCTGTCTGGGTAGCGTCTTGATAAATCCACCAGAACGCACCCACACTTGCAATCGAAGATATAACAACGAAAAAATACGAAAAAACCGACTCAAATCGAGCCTGTTTTATTTCTGCCTGACTAATTCTAGCTAAAACAATTTGTTTTAGTTTAGATGTCACTTCATATTCTTTAATATATTTACCTTGCTTGGACAGCATATTTGTTATACGTATTAATTATTAATTTGGGTGCATTAATTATTTTGACCTAGGTCTGGTTTTCTATCCAGTTTTTCTTAATCTTAATGAGCGAACGTCGGTATATGCTTTTTACTGTATTTACCGGTTTTTTAATAACTTCGGAAACTTCTATAAACGGCAGTTCTTGTTCTAAATGTAAAAGTAAAATGGTTTGTTCAACTGGAGTAAGTTTTGAAACCTCTTCATCGAACTTTGTCTTCAAAAATTTCTGATCAAAAATCTCTTCTGGTGATGGTAATTCTGAAATCAAAGTATCGGAAAATTCAGTTTCTTCGGTGTCGAGTAAGGAAAAAGAAACATCCTTACGCTTGCGATGCCAATCCATAACAACATTGTGAGAAATAGTTAGCAACCAAGTAATGAATTTCTTCTCAGTATCAAAATGACGCAAGTTTTTCCACGCACGTAAAAAAGTCTCTTGTAATAAATCATCGGCTACCGAACTGTTACCACCATAACGAATAATGAAGTTATAGGTATGTTTAATATGCCTATTTACAAGGGTTTCGAAACTTTGCTCATCACCAGCCAAATATTTAACAATCAAATCTTTGTCTGATTCCATACGTATTACAATATATCACCGTTTAACTAAGAAGAACAATTTAGCATGGCAACAAAAAAACCAAGGTTATAACCTTGGTTTTTTTATTTATATTAATTAATTTCCTTTGTGATCAACGAAGGTTAGAGCTTTTCCACTCTTACCTGCGCGTCCGGTACGGCCAATACGGTGAATATAGTCATCGTAAGTAGCCGGTAAATCATAGTTAATAACGTGTGACACGTTTGGAATATCCAAACCGCGAGCCGCCACGTCAGTCGCTACGAGAATTTTAACAGTATTATCTTTGAACATACTAAGTGCCTTTTGGCGCCTAGCATGTGGTTTGTCACCGTGAATTGATTCGGCCTTGAAACCACGTTTCATTAACTGAACTGATAATTTTTCTACACCGTGTTTAGTTCGTCCAAAAATCAATACTTTAGAAAAGTCTTCACCGTTTAGTAAGTCATGTAAAACATCCAACTTATCTACACCGGTTAATACTTTAACAATGTCTTGTTCAACATCTTTAGAAGTATCACGAGTTTTAACAGAAACGTTTACTGGTTCATGCAAGAATTCTTTGATCAATACTTCAATCTGTTTATCCATAGTAGCGGAAAAGAACAAAGTATTTCTATCATCAGGCATCTTATTCATGATGTAACGCATATCGTTGATGAAACCCATATCAAGCATTCGGTCAGCTTCATCCAAAACAATTGTGTTGATTTGTGCCGGCTTGATCATTCCTCTTTCGATTAGGTCTTTTAGGCGACCTGGTGTTCCAATAATAAAACTATTGTGATAACGAAGTTCAGATATTTGGCGACCAATAGAGGCGCCACCGACGCAACAAACAGAGTACATCTCTAGAGTACCTAGAAGACTTCTGAATTCTTGGTCAATCTGAATCGCTAACTCACGAGTCGGTACAATCACTAATACTTTTTCTTTAGGGTTGAGTATAGCTTTTTGCATCAAGGGAATTAAAAAGGCACCAGTTTTTCCAGTTCCAGTATTCGCAATTCCGACAACGTCTTTACCTTCTAAAATGTAAGGAATAATTTTGTCCTGAATCGGAGTTGGGGTTGAAAAACCTTTAGCTAAAATATTAGCTTGTAACCTAGCATCTAGGGCAAAATCAGCGAACTTGTGACTAGGCACAAAAACTTCGGACTTTTCGGTTACAACTGCCTTATTAATAAAACGGGAGTAATGTAGTTTTTCACCTTCAAAGCGATTGCTTGAACGAAAATTTCTACCACCACCAAAACCACCTGAGCGACGTGGAGCAAAACCTCCTCGGTTTCCATAACCACCACGACTACCACCGAATCCACCTTGAGAACCCTGACTTGAAGGACTTCTATTAAAAGAAGGTCGGCCAGCAAAGGCGGGTTTACTCGCAAAGGCTGGTTTACTTGAATATCCAGGACGACTTGGAAAAGACGGTCTACTTGATTGAGAGGCGCCAGCATTTACTGGACGGCCATGACTAGTTCTAAAAGGACGACTACCACTTTGGGCAGGTCGATCAGAACTTGGTCTGCTGTTTCTAAACATATTTTTCTTCCTAAACATTTTATATATTCAATGTTCGGGTATTAGTTAAAATAAGGTTTAATAACCTTAAGTTTCGTTTTTACTAGCGTGGTGAATTTTTAGGCATCCACATAACATTCGCTATTCGAAATAACAATCACAATCTAATAGTTGTTGTGATTAAAAGTAAAAAGCCGCACGGAGGATATTGCGACTTTTAACGCTACTCAGTGAGATGATTTACTCGTGTATAATAACAAATGTGGGTTATCTTGTCAAGACCAAGTCTCTTTTACGACAAAATAGCCTTAATTGCAGACTTAAAAAGTTCGTCTTTAACTAGACGTCTTTTAGCTTTTTCCTCAATATGTTTCTCATCTCCAATGGTCTGTCCTTTCACTAGATTGTCCGAAATATATACTGCAGCCGCACAAGGAACCTTGAAATGATTGGACACAGCAAACAAAGTAGATGTTTCCATTTCCACACATAGAAAACCAGCTTTTGCCCAAGTCTTAATATCGGCTAAAGTCTCGGCCAGCATCGCTTGGCAAGTAACAATTGGACCTTTCCAGACGGTTAGATCTTTTGGTAAAAGCAATTCTATTTCTTTACTCAATTTAGTATTGGTTTTATGAAGATTGAGTTTTTTGCCTCTAGTGTACATTCTCGTACAACTTTCATCACCATAACTTTGAGTCGGGATTATAATATCAGCCGAACTTCCCTGCTTTTGCAAACCGCCACAACTACCGACACAAATATTTTTCCTGGAACCAAGTAAACAAGCTATGTGGGCATACTCAGAAAGCCTAGCGCCACCGTATGCACAAACAAACCAATATTTTTTACTATTTACAGTGACTTCTAGAATATGACTTAAAAAGTTTCTAGAGTCCTAACTTCATACTTAATACCTAGAGTATCCAAGTTTTTCTTGTAAGTGCTAAAAGCATCCTCAACATTCCAAGTACCATTAATTATAAACCCGGAAATTTTGTAATCTTCTGGCAAACCAAGTATTTTCTTCCACTCAACGGCAGTGAATTTTTTATACATAGAGTTTTAGTTATTGGTTTTTAAACTTTTTCAAATTCTTAGAAATCATTTTAACTACCCCTTTATCCAAAACACTTGGTACAACTTTTTCAACGTTCAATTCTGACTTCTTTACATAATTCGCCAAAGTCTCGGCCACTGTCAATTTTATCTCATCAGTAATTACTCTAATTTTATTATCCAGCACTGCACGGAATAAGCCAGGAAAGGCTAGCACATTATTTATTTGATTTGGAAAATCGCTGCGACCAGTTCCCACAATAAAGGCTCCGGCCTCTTTGGCCAAATTTGGCATAATTTCAGGCGTTGGGTTAGACATCGCAAAGACAATTGGTTTTTCCGCCATAGTTTTAATGTATTCTGGTTTAAAAATTCCCGGAGCACTGACACCAATCAAGACATCGGCACCCTTGATTGCCTCGGCTAAATCACCAGAAATATTTTCAGGGTTAGTAGTTTCTAAAATTTTAATTTTAACTGGATTTAAATCTTTACGACTCTTGGAAACAATACCAACGGAGTCAACCAAAATTACATTCTTGATACCATAAGCATTCAACAATCTAGTTGTGGCAATACCAGCCGCTCCAGCTCCACAGATCACTACCTTAATACTTTCTTTTTTCTTCTTGGCTATTTTCAAACTATTAATCATTGCCGCCAAAACCACAATAGCCGTACCATGTTGATCATCATGAAAGACTGGAATATCTAATTCTTTGATTAATCTTTCTTCCACTTCAAAACAACGTGGGGCGGAAATGTCTTCTAAGTTAATACCACCAAAAGTTGGAGCTATTGCTTTTACTACCTGAATTATTTCTTCGGTATTTTGAGTTGAAAGAACAATCGGATAAGCGTCAATTCCACCGAATTCTTTAAAAAGTAGTGCCTTACCTTCCATTACAGGTAAAGCGCCATAGGGACCGATATTACCAAGTCCAAGGACAGCCGAACCATCAGAGACTACAGCAATCGTATTACCTTTGATAGAGTAATCATAGGCATCACCAGGGTTCTGGGCCAAATGTGTTGAGACTGCAGCGACACCGGGAGTATACGCCACACTTAAATCTTCGCGGGTTTTAATCGGTGGAAATTTTCCCTTGATTTCTATCTTGCCCATGTATTTCAAATGGCGTTTCAAAGACTCTTTTTTGTAATCAATTTTTTTAATAGTTTTTTTCATTTATTTATATTTAATTTCCATATAACCCAGTCAGAGTTGCATTGGCTAATATATGACCAGTCATAGCATTTACCAAGTCAGCCTTAGTTGATGAGTCAGGAATATCTAGAGTGGTATCTAACGCATAAAGCTTGAAATTATAATGATGGGTTCCTGATGGTGGACATGGTGGGTACCATCCCTTGGTATCACTGTTATATCCCTCTACCGCCTCGCTCGGAATATTTCCATCAACTATAGAGGTTGTTTTTGGATCAATATTCCAAATAACCCAGTGCACATATGTTCCGCCTGGAGCATCGGGATCATCCATAATAATTGCCAAAGTTTTTGCTCCAACTGGCACTCCTGAAATATTTAAATTTGGAATTTGGGAACTTCCATTACAAGTATATTGATCAGGAATCTTTCCACTATTTGCAAATGCATCACTTTGTATTTTCATAATAGTTTGGATGATATTTTTTTTAGGTTCGGTAGTTGTTTTTGGTGCGACAAGAAGTGTAGTTATAGCTGTGGGTTTTGTACTTTTTGCTGGCGTCTGAACCTTTGAATCACTAATTTTTGTCTCAGAATTTTCAATGGGGACTAAATTATTATTTATCTCTTTCTCTTTAACACTTGAAACATCTATATTCGAATAAGTAGAATTGATATTTACCTTATTTTTTATAAACTAAAAAATAATATGACAAAGAGGCTACAATGATAATAAATACTGCAAACAGAATAAGAAAAGTTTTGGTCTTCATAAGGTTTATTATAGCTTAAACCATTGAAACTGACCAAGGACATTTTGACACAAAAAAAGGAGGGGTGGTGTTCCCCTCCTGTACTTTCTTTTTTGAGTCGTTCAAACAGTGAGAGAACCCATTGGCACTCGGCCAAAGGTGATTTCTCTCCGTGGAAGACAAATGACTGCAAACTCCAAGCTCGGATTGACCGCGCCCGGGTTGATGACCAAAGCCCGCTGTCCTTCAACATACAAGGCTTCACGAGTGAAACCACAGAGAACGATCTCCGTCTGCGGATGCCTGCCACAGATCTCCATTGAGGCCATGTCCATCGCTACTTCGCTCTTGGTTACCAGATTGAGGCCGAGAGTGAGCTCGACGTAAAAATGGTAACCATTGATTACAACAACCGCACCTTCGCCAAGATCTTTGTCCGAAATAACCTTCCAGTTTTCCGGAATCTTTCCCTCCTGAAGCAGCTTACGATATTCGAAGCTCTGATCCTGGCGTATGGCAAAGTGAACCTGCACATGCTTGAGCTCCGGCCGACCAATGTCAGCTAAGGCCAAATTACCACAGTGAATGATGTGGGTCACATCGCGTGCTTCCATTTCCACTACTAGGCGTTGCCAGTAGCCAGAATCACGATGAGTAATGTCATGGCTGTCAGAAATGACTCCAACACTAAAGGTCGGGCGATCATCAGGGGTCGGCAACTTACGACTGAAGACCAGTTCGTGCGTTACCGTGTCAACCAAGGCGAATTCATAACCCCAACCAATGGAATTAAAAACAGCGCCCGGATTGACGAAGCTGATCAGCTGGCCTTTTTTATATGTCTGAAAGTGAAGGTGTCCTCCAAAGATGTATTCCAAACCGTCATATTTCGCCCGAATCTCGGACAAAATATGATTGAACTCCGCCAAAGTGGCGGTCAAAAAGTCCATATGACGCTTGTGACCGACGTAGATCTTTGTGCCGTCTGGCAGACGACAAATGCGATCGCCAGACTTGGTAAACCGCCAACCTTGAGGTTTGCCAGTTTCGAAAGCTTCATTATGCTCTTGCTTATCAACCAGTGCACAAATGACAGGCAGACCACCAAAGAGGCCAGCATTGATGTGCTGTGGCTCAATATCACCACAGCAAATTATCACTTCAGCCTTACGTTTTTTCAATTCTTCAACGATGCTGATAATGACGTTTTCGGAAATGAGATGAGTATCCGACATAATTCCTGCGATCATGTTGCACCTACTTTCTTTTTTGAGTTGCAATTGCTGTAATAGACGACAAGGACCTAGAAACCAATATCCGCTATCATGCTAGCAGAAATATACATATATTAATATATGTGTTAAAACATTATTCAAAAAAAACTGTCTATGTTAAAAAGAGGGTTATTTTATCTCATTTTCAAAGCCTTTCTAAGATGCATATATTGTGGTGTAGTTTTTTCAATCAGATTCCAAAATTTTTTCGAATGATTGAATTCGCCCAAATGGCAAAGTTCATGAACAATGACATAATCACGCAATTCTTCGGGCAAAAAATGAAGTTTGTAATTAAAGTTTAAATTTCCTTTTTGTGAACAACTTCCCCATCTAGATTTCTGATTCCGAATCGTGATTTTATTATATTTGAAATTGTAGAATTGATTGAAATAAGACAGACGTTCTTCTACGACCGCCTTAACCTCGTCTTTGTATAATTTATAATCTTTTTTAGAACTCGGTTTGACATACTTGAGTGGAGAATTTAAAAAATAATGAACTTTCTTTAGTATCCAGTCTTTCTTTTGTTGCACGAACTTATCCAGCAAACTCAAATCAAACCTTCTAGGCACCGTCGCCACCACCGAACCATCTCGATGAATAGTCAGGCGCATCCTTCGAGCGCGGGTGCTATGTTTAATAGAGTATTTAATTTCACCTAAGTCAGTCATGAAGTTATATAACAAAGCGAAGAAAAGAAAATATTCTATTCAATTTATTAATGTAATATTAATAAATTACATTCCTAATTCTCTTACTAATCCCAAAACCAGAATAAAATATAGTATTGTTAAAATACTTACCAACAAAAATATTATTCGAGCAATTACAGCATTTTCTTCTTTTCCTGCTCTGTACCCATAATATCCATAAAGTACTGAAAGCAAAATGTAGTACAAAACTGTAAAATAAGAATTATTTGGTAAAAATGTTACTATTAAATACATAGAAACAACCTGCAATAAAAACAATGACAATGCTTTTGTAAGATTTTTCATAGGCTAATTGTATCATTATAAATATTGACAATCAACGAGCTTACTTCTCCAAATCCAATACCTCATCAATTCTTATCTTCGCCACAAAGTCTGGCACATGGGAGACGATAATCATCGCTCCTTCATATTTATTCAAAGCTTCGGCAATCACTGGCAAATGACGAAAGTTAATATGATTGGTCGGCTCGTCTAGAATCAAAAGTCCTGGTTTCATCAAAACCAAGCGAGCAAAAGCCACGAGACCTTTTTGTCCTTCTGATAGACTACCAATTTTAGTATGAATCATTTCACTTGTAATCAAGAAAGCGGCGGCCGTAGCGCGCAAAGTTTCCTCTATTTTCTTTTCCATCACCGCCATTAAAGATTCATGAACAGTGTCTTCAAAATTCAAAGTCGAGAAGTCCTGACGATAATAACCGACGCGAATGCCTGGCAATATTTCGGAGCCCTTGTTCTTACCGGTCGCTATAGACTCAAGTAAAGTAGTTTTTCCAATACCGTTTGGGCCTTTAAGCAGTAAGTGATTATTTCTCTTCAAAGCAATACTACAGGTTCGGCGAACAGGCTGGTGAGTTTTAGGATTTATTACACCATATTCAGTAATCGTAATAATTTTACCAACCAATTCCGGCTGACCGGGAATAATAAAAGATTTAATAGTTTTATCTTCTCTTCTAGTATCCACTTTTTCTTCTTCTAACTCTTCGGCTCGTTCACGCATTTTCTTAGCAACTAAACGCATCTGGCCTCCTTTCATGGCAAAGAAGTTGGCTTTTTCTTTATTTTCCTGAATTTCTTTAGCTAATTGAGCGTTCTTACTGTTTTCCTTTTCTAAACGGACAGTAATCTGTTTCAACACATCAGAATAGTTGCCGACATATTGTTCCAGTTTTTTAGTCCAAATATCTAAATATAAAACTCCATCAGAAAACTGATTTAAAAATTCGGCATCGTGGGAGATTACGATTACGGTCTTGTCATAGTTAATCAAAAATTGGGTCAGATGATTGATACCTTCTTTATCTAAATTATTAGTCGGTTCATCCAACAGTAAAATATCTGGCTTTTGAATCAAAGCTGAGGCTAATAATATGCGCGCCTGCTGACCACCAGAAAAAGTCTTCATAATACGATCGTGAAGTTTGCCGTGACCTTTTAAATTTACCACTTCCAAAACATCATCAATACGCGGATCGATATCATAAATTTTACCGGAATTTTTTCGTAGACCGGCTTTTGCTGAATCCTCAAAAGCTTTTTCAAAGAATTCACGTAAAGTTAAATCAAGTTCATCACGGGGAATGATCTGTCTTGAGATGGCAATCGTAACGCCATTAGTACGGAAAATATCCCCGGACTCTAGTTTGAGTTCGCCAGTTATTAGTTTAAAGATTGTACTTTTGCCGGCTCCATTTTGACCCATGATGGTAATCTTGGAACCACGGCGAATATTACAATCAACTTCAGTTAAAATCGGCTTGTTGTGGCCATATTCAAATGAAGCTTTTTGAAATCGTAAAATGGTATCGTCGCGAGACATAAACAAGAGATTACACTATTTTCGACAGAATAGAAAGAGTGACGATATTATTATCAACAATAATTTTGCAAAATTAAATTTATATAAAAGAAAAAGCCCACACGTACTAAGGCTTTTCCTTCGTCCGCGTGGACCTGTTACAGTCCCTTCATTTCTTTAATCACGTGTTTAAGCCCAAGCAGCAGGGCTATAATGGCGCACCAGACACCACAAGCAAAGAATCCTGCCGTCCTGAAGTGACTTGCGTCGTCAGAAAGGACGTTATATACGCCGATGAAGAACTGCGATGCTGAGGCTGCGGCCATAAGACTGGCATAATTCATGTACATTGAAATACCCTCCTTAAATTGCAATCACAGATCCCCTGTGACTCGGGCTGGAACAAGTCGTTCCTATATTCGTTAAAAGAATAACACTATATAGCAAACTTGTCAAATTAAATTTAACTAGTTCTTAATACTCTTCAATTCCCCATTACTCAACTCATATACAGTTTTAAACCCGACTCGTTTTATGAAGTAACGATCATGACTTACAACAATTAAAGTCCCCTCATATTTACGTAGGGCTTTCTGAAGCTCAGTTAAAAGTTCCAAGTCGAGATGATTTGAGGGCTCGTCCAACACCAAACAGTTTGCCTTCCTAGTCATAATAATCGCTAGAGTCAAACGGGATCTTTCTCCTGAACTCAAATCGGAAATCTTTTTGTGAACATCGTCAGCAGTTAGACGAAATCGGTTAAGCAATCGACGACCTATCCCCTGTTCAATTTCCGTATGTTTTAGAAATTCTTCTAATATTGTGGCGTCTGGCAAAAAATCTTCGGTTTGTGGCAAATACCCTAATTGTATATTTTTACCAACCTTTACCTCGCCGGAATCTGGTTTTATTTGCCCAAGTATTATTTTTAAAAGTGTTGTCTTGCCAGCACCATTGCCGCCAGTTATCAAAATACGATCTCCATAAGTCACATTCAGATTCATCGGAGCAAGTTCATGATTAGCGAATTTCTTTGTAACATTTTTTACTTCAAAAACTTTATCACCACTTCTCTCTTTAATTTCAAAATTAACCTGTAGAGGCAGAAGTTCTTTTGGTTTTTCAACATCTTCGGTCTTGTCGATAAATCTTTCTAATCTATCTTTAGCGACGCGGGCACGTCGTCCCGCTTTGGCCTCCTTGTCACGCAAAACAGCCGCACAACCCTTTTCTTTTTCATTCTTTGGTAAATCACGAATACCAAACCGAACTTTTTCAATCTTCTTCATCCAGGACAATTTATCCTTGGTTTCTTTAATCATCTTTTCAGTCTGTCCTACTTTATCACTGTATTTATTCCACTGACGTTCTAAATCGGCTTCTTTTTCGTCGCGGTAATGAGTAAAATTACCATCGTATATTTTCAACGAATGAGACTGTTCATTTATTTCCGCGATCTTCTCAACCGTCTGGTCCAAAAATTCGCGATCGTGAGAAATAATCAAGAAAGTTTTTTTACTTTCTTTGACGAACTTTTCCAAAACCGCCAAGGCTTTCAAATCCAAATTATTTGTCGGTTCATCTAAAAGGTAGAAATCAAAATCTGATAATAATATTCTCAATAAACCGACTTTGGTTTTTTCGCCACCTGACAAATTGGACATCTGTCTATCTAGTAGTGAAGGGTGTAATTCTAATCGTCCAAGTAAGGTAAACAAATCTGATTCGGCGATCTTACTTAGTGAAGAGACAAAATCACGCACTGTCATATTGTAATGAGAATGAAATTCCTGTGGAATATAAGCTACCTTAACAGCCTTTGGAATATTCACTGTTCCACTATCGACAGATATTAATTTAGCCAAAATCTTTAACAAGGTCGTTTTACCTGAGCCATTACCACCAACTAGACCAATTTTTTCACCTTCTAAAATAGTCAGATTGATATTTTTAAGAGCAATAAAATTAACAAAATTTTTGTTGATATCAGCGGTACTACAAATTAACGGTCTATTTAAAAACATAATTTTGTTAAGCACTTACTTACTTACAAAAAATTCCACAAAAACAAATATTAGCCAATAGGAAAATAAAATATATGACTCTTTTCTGGTTAAAACTTCACCTGAGCGCATAAGTAACAATAAAATAATTGAAGCTCCGACCATAAACAGTCCAGTCACATACACAATAATTACAGGGAAAGAAAATGGACTAATTAATGCCAGTAAACCAACAACGATAGTAGCATCAGCTAAGACGGTGCCAAAAATATCTCCGATTGCTAAATTACAGTCATTCTTTTTAACGGCATTCAAAGAAAAGAATAATTCAGGAATAGTTGTACCCACTCCAACCACTAACATACCGATTAGAACAGGACTAATTGCAAATAAGCCGGCCAAAGAAGTCGCTGAAGTAACTATAAAATGTGATCCGGTCAAAAGCATTAATAAACCTAGTACTAAATAGGCGAAATTTTTTAACTTGCTGCCATATGACCATTCTGAAACAGCCGCGTCTCCATAACTTCTTCTCAGAGTGATATAGTAAAAAACAATACCAATAATGATCAAAACAGCACCTTCCAAACGTGAATAATGACCATTTAATCCCAAAATTATGGGAACCAAGAGTAGTAAAGGATAGAATAAATTGTTTTTTAATATAACGCTCTCGATTTTAATTTTTCTCCCTGCAAAAATTAAGATGATAAAAAATACCAAAGTCAGATCAGCTACGTTTCCACCGAATAAAGTTCCCAGACCAAATTCTGGCACCCCCTCAAAGGCAGAGTTTATGGAAATAAACGTTTCCGGCAGAATTGAAATAATAGCTACAACAATAAAACCGATCGTATATTTTGACAACTTAAATACCTCTGCCAAACGACCCGCGTATTTTGTGGATATGGTAGCACCTTTAATAACAATAAACAGCGAGACAATGAATATAAATAAGTTGTTTAACATATAATTAAAATATGATGCCATATATTATAACATCGTATTTTAGTTTTATTTAGCTTTCGGTTTTTTATTAATCAATTTCTTGTATTCTTCTAACGTAACGAAAGTTTTAGTGTCTTTTACTCGATCTATGAAACTAATACCGCTCAAGTGATCTATTTCATGTTGGTAAATACGTGCCCAGTTACCCGAAGCTTCTTCTACCACCTTATCACCATTTTCATTGAAATATTCAACTACAATTTTTTTTGATCGTGGTACTTTAGCAAAAAAGCCAAAAATACTAAGACAACCTTCATAATCTAAAAAAGTTTCCTTTGAATATTCTTTAATTATTGGGTTGATTAAAACTGCTGGTCCTTTTGGTTTATAATTTGGTCTCGTTGGCGTACCTCTCATCTCAGCAATTACTAATTGAACAGGTTCACCAATTTGTGGCGCAGCAATACCTACACCCTGACCTTCTCTCATGGTGTGAATCATGTTTTTAATCAAAGCCTGACACTTGGGTGTTTCAATAAAAGCCAAAGTTACCTTTTTGGCTTTCTGACGCAATATCGGATTGCCGAACTCAAGAATTTTCAGTTTTTTCATTTATGTATTGAAAATAGCAGACATGATTACAAAAGTCTAGCGTTTTTAACTAGCCCTAGAACTCCGACTTGGCCTAACATTAATCACAGGTGCCGGATTTTGGTTTTTAGAAATACTAGGAGTAGTTGGCGAGACCGGAGAAATTATGGAATAATTTTTCGAACTTTGAACTGGCTTTGAGTTGGAATCATTGTTTTGTTTGTATGTGAAAATTCCACCCGCTAGAACCGCGGCAATCAATGAAAAGGTTATCAGTACGTTAGACGAATCTTTTCTCATAAAGATAAATTACATCTTCTGCCACATATCAGTCTGCCCTTTAGTTACAGGACAATCCTCACATTTAAAATCATCGGGCAAAGTTTCCCACTTTGTTCCGGGGGCGATATTCCTTGAAGGCAAGCCTTTAGCTTCATCATAAATCCAACCACATTCCAAACAGACATATTGAGACATAAAATTTTTAGTTATTTTTAATATACTTCTACTATAACATTTATACGGACAATTTTGTATTTGAGGTGCAGTATTGGTCAGATGACGCTCAATGAGCTAAAATTAAGATTATGAAGGAATACGAATATACCGGAAAAGCAATGGGGACTGATTACTCCGTCGCCATCATCTGTAACTCACAAGATTTAGCTGACAAGCTTGCTTCAAAAGCCGTAAGCAAAATACAGAACTATAAAAATAAATTTTCTCGTTTTTTATCAGAGAGCGAACTTTGTAAACTAAACAAAGAAAAGAGCTTAGTGGTATCTAGAGAATTTATGGAGGTGACACTCGAATCCTATAAATTATATAAATTGACCAAAAGTTACTTCAATCCCCTTTTCCAAATTGAAAGATTAGGCTATGACCGAGACTTTGATTTACTTAATAATACTGTCAGTAAAAAAGATGATTCTAATTATGACATAGACTACTCATCTGTAGTTATAAATGAAGCTACTTCAAAAATTACACTTAGAGACAATCAAAAACTGGACTTCGGTGGTTTTCTCAAAGGTTATCTGGCAGAAAAGTTGTGTAAGGAGATTATTGGCAACTCCCAAGATATCCTAGGTGCTATAGTAAATATTGGCGGTGACTTACACACCCAAGGGGTAGATGTTAATGGTAATAATTTTGTTTTCAATATTTACAATCCAACAACTGACCATGAGGATATCAGTGTTCCAATCCACAATCAAAGTCTAGCCACTAGTGGAACCTACAAAAGAAAATGGCAAAATGGAGAAGCTTTTGTTCATCACATCTTAGATGCCTCTGGCTCCCAAAATCCTAGAACTAACGTAATATCAGTAAGCGTCATACATGATAAAGGCGGAGCATCGGAAGCCTATACCAAAGTTTTTTTAAATATTGAGCCAGATGAAGCTCTAAAAATATTAGGAGAAAATAAAATTAAATATATACTTATTAAAATGGATGGAACTATAATCAAAAAAATCTAATGCGCACATACTTACAAACAATTCAATTATTTCAAAAAACTCTTCTAGTGATTTCGATATTGATGCTTATTATACTACCAATCACTCTAGCATTTTCACCTAAAAGCCTTTCTAATGTTTTTATTTCTGATCTTTACTTAATTTCACATTTGACGGTCTTCTTTGTAATGATTATTCGTCCTTTGGCTGATATCTTCATCAAGGTCAAAGCTGTTCGCTCCTTAGTGATTCTAAGAAAGGGCTTTGGTGTTATATCAGCCTCAATAATCGTATCGTTTATTTTTTCCAAGATTATTATCGATCCAACTGGTTATTTAGGTTCATTTATTACGGCTAAATATTGGTCAATGCAAAATTTGGCTTTGTTTGCTCACTTGGCGGATATTTCAGGCATCATTCTTTTAGTTACTTCCAACAACTTTTCTAAAAGAGTATTAGCCAATAAATGGAAAATGATTCAAAAGTTGGCTTATGTGTATTTTTATGCGAGTTCAATCTACGTATATTTCATTTCAGGAAAAATTGAATTTATTGTTTCAATATTTTTGGTAACCATTTTGGTTATTCTAGCTAGCACTATAAAAAGAAGAAGACTTATCAGTAAACCAAACGAAAATGTTAATAAAAAAAACCTCAGCTAACATTTCCAAAATATCGGATTTAACAAAGACCTGTAAAGAATTAGAGTTAACTTTATCAGAGCCAATTGATTTTATTGCTGGAAACTTTGTAAATATTTTCCTTGATATAAACGGTGAAAAAGTAAGACGTGCATATTCTATATCCTCATCAGACAAACACAATCAATCCATAAGCATCGCCATCAGATTAAAACCGGACGGTAAAGTGACTCCGATTTTTTGGAATGAAGTTCTATTAAATACAAAAAT
Organism: uncultured Candidatus Saccharibacteria bacterium; assembly: GCA_964583845.1. GTDB lineage: Bacteria > Patescibacteriota > Minisyncoccia > Phycocordibacterales > GWA1-40-21 > JBAWVR01. Next base: position 3,783 of record CAZOXG010000010.1, on the reverse strand, counting down.
AGAAGTAATGGGTCCACTAGGTATAAATACAGCAGATAAAATGACGCACCCAAAAGTTTTCCTTTTTGCCTATGGGGTCGGCGCTGGAGTGGTTAAGTCTATTGCTGATCACCTAACTAATACAAAAGACTTAGTTGAACTGATTATAATGACTGGAAGTAGATTTGAAGATGAAATTATTTATAAAGATTATTTTGACCAACTAACTGAGACTAATCCAAAAGTTAAAGTTTTTCACATAGTCTCCAGACCCCAAGAAAACTCTATTTTTAAAAAAGGTTATATTCAAGATTATATTACAGACCTTGATTTTAATAATTCTGACGTATATATCTGTGGTCAAAAATCCGCCTGTGATCAGCTGGCGGAGGCAATAAAAAAAACCCAGCCTAGCGACTGTGCTTTTTTTGTTGAGGCTTTCTAAGGCCCTGACTTGAGCGTATCAATTCTTGCTTCCTTTCTCTAGGCCAACTCTTTATTTCCATTTCTCTTTTAGTGGCGCTGGAACGATCCGGATGTTCTTCAGTAAAGGCAATTCTAATAACCTTTCTAGAGCTGGTATAATGTCCACCATCTCGGTTTTTATGCTCTTTAAATCTACGTTCAACATCAGTTGTAATACCGGTGTAAAGTGATCCATCCTCACATTCCAAAATATAGACAAAATACATAACTTATTTTTTTGTCAGCAACTCATCAATTAATTCTTGAATACCAACTTTGGTTTTTGAAGAGTAAGGCATAAGTTCATGTTTTGGAAACATTTCACTAAGCTTCATCAGATGATGTAAACAACTAGATTTAGGAATTTTATCAACTTTATTCGCCACAACAATAACTTCTTTGTTATTCTCTTCTAGAAATTTAAGCATACCCAAATCATCTTTTGTTGGTCCAATCTCGGCATCAATGATCAAAACGACTTTAGGACTATATTTTGATTCAAACAGATACCAGTAAATTAACTCATTGAGTTTCTTCCAGTCTTCAAAAGTTGTCTTGGCAAAACCATAGCCTGGTAAGTCAATAAAATAGTAAGCGTTATTGATTAAAAATACATTTAGTTCCTTGGTTCGTCCTGGAGTACTACTGGTTCTTGCCAACTTACTATTATTTGTTAGGGAGTTGATCAGACTTGATTTTCCGGCATTAGAACGTCCAATAAAAGCGATTTGGGGAAAATCGTTTGGGAAAAGGTTTTCACTACCTTTGACACCACCTCTGTAAAAAACCGCCTTTTTGATATTCATATAAGTACTAACACCTTAACATATATTAATAATATTCCTAATGCGCTAAGACTGATACTCTTTTTTAGTTAAATATTCTGTTGGAATAACTATCGCTTTTATTGTCGTCTCATTATTCAAATAAGTCTTTACCAACCTGTGCACACCATCAAGTATCACTAGCCTAGAATTATATTCAGTCACGACAATTGGAAAGCTCGTATCTGCTTTCTCAGTTCTCTTTTGATGACCTAATGATCTGAAGTCTTTCTTGATAACTTCCCACGGCGTCAGATTCCAATCATCAGTATCGTCTTTGTCCCATACAGGCATATCAAAATGCCAAATCAATTTTTCTAATTTGATTTCCACAATAGGCAATGGTAATTCTCTTAGTTTGATAACATCAACAAACATACTCAAACCAACATCGGTAAGGCTATGTGGTGGGTTTTTTGAATTTATTATATTATTCATAACTAATTAGTAAAGCATTCTATTGTACCGCTGGGTTATTCTTTTGAAAAACAAAAAAATCTTCAGAACTTGCGTTACCCTTTCTAGGCATAACCGTACACACTGGAATTTTTCTACCTTGAAATTCATAAATTATAAAGTCGTTATCATTATCTTTTTCAAATAAATTAGCTGATTCTGGTTTTTCTAACTTTCTTTTATCATTTCTATCTTTCTTTTGTATTTTAGCTAATTCAATTATCTTTTTATATTCTTCATATACATTTTCTCTCGTACCAGTGACAGCCTTCACAATAGAAGCGGCAATTGAATAACTGGCTTTAGTATAATCAAGACTAGATTTTTTAAAATCTTCCTCGGTATCTACTTCTTTCCAATAATCATCAAAATTTTCCATATCAAATTCAATATCACCACTTCTGGTATTTTTAATTACACTCTTCATTTGAAACTCTGGATTTTCGCGTAATTCTGTAGCTGTATGATGATAATCATTGCAAATAACATAACCATTTTCAGCAATATGAGAGATTGGAACCTGTGGAGAAATAACTGGGTTTAGCATTATCAGGATATCTACTGGCCCAGGATTATATTCTGTTGCCGAAGCCTGAATTGCGTCATAACCAGAACTCTTCAAAGAATCTACAACGTTCTTATCTATATCTACATAAATAATATGATTATTGGGGAAAGATGTCGATGGAGTTATGTCATTATTAGAACAAGGATAATACACTACATCCATTTTAGGTTTTAGTATATTTATAAAAGTCTTAAATCTTAAATCTCTGTCATGATCAGAAATCAACTCCATTTTTTGCCCTAAAATTTCTGGCATATTTTGATTATTGATTACTGCATCCTTTTTTTGTTCTATGTTAGTCATTTTTTATATTACATTCAAGATTGAACTGTTCCATCCCTTCTGATCCACTCATCAAAGCAAAGCTTACAATAATCTTTGTCATTTATTCCATTCTGCTCGTATACCTGAGTTGCCGAACAGATTACTTTATCTTTTAAATCATAACCAAGTTCAATAATCGCTGTATCTATTTTATCCCAATTATCTGACTCAATCTCTAAATACGTATTTAACCTTGGCCAGGTATCAATATCAAAAGTCACGTCGTCTTTTTGCCAGGTAACACGTTTCTTTTCTTGCGCAAATTTTTCGATTATTCCCAGCTTTTTCAAAATTTCTTTCGTTGCCTCATAGTCACTAACTTCAATTTCAACTTCCTCCATCCCAGAATCATTATCCCCCTTAACACCAGTAACGCCTAGACGTTTTTTATAGGCTAAAGTGGTTTTAACTCCATCATTTCGCAGTCTAAGCCAAGCCGCTTCTTTATCAAGGGGAAAACCAGGATAATCAAAACTAGTAGAACGAAAAAATGTATCAGCAATTTTTTTAGCCCCTATTTCTATTAATTTTTGTTCCAATTTAACCTTGTCTATATTAAGTATTTTTACTTCGATTTCTTCAGCCATATATGCTACAATTTTACATTATACTAACACAAAGTAAACATGAGCGGTTTTAATCCAGAACAACAGAATAATATTCCACCACTCAAAGAAGACGATATCTCACCTGAAACTTTAGCTCAAAAAGTTTCTCTTTTAATGACAAAACCAGAAAACACCGACACCAAGGCACCGCTACTGCTTTTTCTAAAAAATAATGGTTTGGAAGGTAAAGCGTTTCGTTTTACTCTGACAGAAGTCATGCTTAAGGGACTTTACCCAGATATTTTAGATTTACCAGAAATTTGGCAAGCCACTAAAGAACATATGATGGGAAAAGAAGTTGAAGTTTTTTTAGTGACTAAAGATAAAGACAATTTCTCTGAAGACAGAGTTGTTGATGAATTAGTGGAATTAGTAGGCAACAAGACAGCGCCAGAAGAAAACCCCGATGGCACTTTGCGCAAACACATGTCCGGAGATATCAAAACATATCGCCAAACTTCTGGTAAAGACATCCTATATTATGAAAATGGTTTTCATCGACCAGTCAATGCTAAAGAATTGATAGATAATATTAAAGTTTTTGGTTTAACAGAAGAAG
>CAZOXG010000009.1:0-29932 GCA_964583845.1 uncultured Candidatus Saccharibacteria bacterium | reverse complement strand
GCCAGTTTCAGATTTTCGATCTTGTCGTCAATGACAAGTACCGAAACACTGTCGGCCGTCGGATTCTTGGCCAGATAGAGATCAGAAGTCCTCACCATGTCCATTTCAGGATCACGAGCGCTGGGCTCGTAGGCCTGAAAGAACTCGGCCATAGCTTTCACTACGGCCCCACGGATGTCAATCGAATGAATCCGCAGTTCCTTGGCGTTCGCAGGGGCCGTTTCTTTTTCCTGCAAGGGTGCAAAAAGGAAATCCTGTTTCCACCAGCTCACATAAAACTTGTTCAGTTTCTCGAGACTGCCCAAGATCACCACATCCGCATCCTGGTGGTTGGAAACCACTTCCAGGTTGAAGTTGACGATCATCTTGAAGTCTGGAATTCCTGGCACCCCAGCGGAACCGAAGGGGGAACCAAAGACCATTGACTTGAAGACTTCCTTGATCGAAAGGTCGATGACCGGGCGCGCACCATTGTCGTTGGAAACCGAAACAAAGACTTTGATCGTTTTCATGATTCTTCTCCTCGTTAGACAACTTTCGTTGCCAGTTTGTTGTAAAAGAACTTTTACCTATGAACCCACGAAACATTCGCGGACTCAATGGATAGGAAGTTTACTAAAGCGAAACTTCCCGAAAGACATAGTGTGATAGCTTATGAGACTTCGTGAGCCTCCGATACGCTAGCACAAAACGGCATCGCTGCACAGCTCAGGACGAACATCATCCCCGCAACGCAAAAGATTACAAGTACCATTGCGAGAAGGCCCGATCCCGCTGTCTGGCCAATGCGGTTGATTGCGCTTCCACATAACATGAACAGATTGAGAGCAGCCACGCCCAGCACTCCGACCAGCCACATTTTGAGACGCGGCCAGAAGAAGGACCAGTAGGAGCTACCGCCAGCGATCCAACCCAACTCATAGTGGTCCTTGGCGGACCGGAGTAAACAAATTACCAGGGTGACCATGAGATAGGCAACAGACAGGGTGATAAACAGGTTCATGGTTTTCTCCTTTACCCGAGCATTATTATGCTTTAGGATCTTTTGTTTGTGAATGTTCTTTAGTGACATCGTTGCCACTAATTTATAACCAAAATCAGGTTATTTCAGTTACTATTATAGCACATTCAGTCATAAAAGTCAATTTTACCCCTTGTCACGAAAATATCGCTGTGATACAATCTAACGAGTAAAATTTATTAAATAAACATTTTAAATGAACAAAAATTTAAAGATTGCGATTTGGATTTTAGTAGTGGTGTTAGTAGCTGTTACTCTGATTAAAACAACTTATAACAAAGCCTCCTCCCAAGTTGTGAGAATCGGCGCCGTTCTACCTCTTACCGGTGGTTTGGCTGATCTTGGTAATGCTCAGAAACAAGGCATGCAATTGGCTGTTAAAGAACTTAACGCCAAGAGCAAGACTAAATACGAGCTAATGATTGAAGATGGAAAAGCCGAACCAAAATCCAGTCTTGATTCTGCCAATTTTTTAGTTAGTGTTAAAAACGCCCCGATCATCATCACTTCATTTAGAGGTGCGAGTTTGTCTGTGGCTTCTGGTTTAGAAAAATCAAAAGTTGTTATCTTGGCCCATACTGCAACTGCTGATGGTAGCCCAGTTACCAAGAATGGTTCAAACTTTATCCCAATGGGTGCCGAAATGACGAACGCTGGAAGATCTGTTGGTATTTATGCCAAGAGCAATGCAAATTGCAGTGCTATTGGTTCTGTCGTTGAAGATACAGACGCTTCAAAACTAAAATTAGCTGGATTCAAAGATGCTTTTGGAACCTCAATTAAATATTTTGAAAATTTAGTTCCAATCAACAGTATGGATTATCGTACTATAATTTCTAAACTTAAATCTGAAAAAGTTGATTGTCTGTATGTTGAAATTAGACCAAACATTTTGACTAGTTTCCTAAAACAAGCTAAAGAATTGAGTTTTAATCCAAAGAAGTTTTCTAACAGTTACGCTATAACCGTACCACTTTTGGAAGATAATACTTTTAAAGATACTCTAGAAGGTTTGGTTTATAGTGTGAATGTTCTACCTAATACTCAGATTACCAATGATTTCAAGACCGCCTTTAAAGCTGAATACAACAAAGACGCCAATGACTTTTCTTCTTTAACTTATGACTTTATCCATATGATTGATTCAGCAGTTAAAACTTGTGGTAGTACTGACAATGTTTGTCTTGCTAAAACTATTAGATCAAACAATCCTTACACCGGTGTTTCTGGTATAATGTCCTTTAATGAATTCGGCGAAGGTGTTCAGAGAGACTATGTCTTAAAGGCAATCTCAGGAGGAAAGTTTGTGGATGTTAAATAATAATTAGTAATAAATAAATGAGTAAAACATTAAAAATCGTGTTGGGAGTTCTAGTGATAGTCATAATTATTGGAATTGTCGCCGTTGCCAAAAATAAAACTTCTGAAACAAATAATTCTGAAGTTATTAAAGTTGGTGTCATCGCGCCACTATCTAGTTATATGTCTGAATTCGGAGATGCTACTAGAAACGGCTTTTTATTGGCTCAGAAAGAAGCTATAAATGGTAAAAAAGTTCAGTTCATTTTTGAAGATAGTGTCTATGATCCTAAGAAAGCTATTTCGGCTTATGACAAGTTAGCTACCATTGATAAAGTTGATTTGATTGTTGATTGGGGTGCCGCTACAACTCAAGCTTTAGCCAGTGTGGTTAATAGATACGATATTCCTTTTGTTTCAATTTCAGCAGTCATTAATGCGCCATCACAAAGCGATAAGACTGTTAGATTTTTTGAAAGACCAGACACTTTTGCTTCAAAAGTTTGGGAGCATTTAAGAAAACTAGGTTTGAAGAATATTGCGATTCTTAAAACTCAAAATTATTGGTTAAATTCTGTTTACGAACAACAAGTTTTACAAGCCAAGGCTGGTGAGTCTGTCGTTTTGGTAGATGACGTTACATCATTTAATGATATGGACTTCAGAACCGCTGTTTCTAAGATTAAAAACTCTAAAACAAAATATGATGCTGTTGGGGTTTATCTTGGTTCGGGCCAAATTGGCCAGTTCTACAAACAATCATCCGAATTAGGACTTAAGACTGTAACTTTTGGAACAGATTTCTTTGAAAATCAAAGTGATATAGATACTGCTGGAACTGCAATTAACGGAGCTTTTTATCCTCAATATGATGTTACTCCTGAATTCAAGGCTGCTTATGAAAAGGAATATAAGAATCAAAGTCAGATTGTATATGCAGGACTTGCTTACGACTTTGCAAATATTCTTATGAATAGTAAAGATATTACATCAGGTAAGACGGCTCTAGCTCATTTAAAAACATTAAATAATACTCCTGGAGTAATAGGTTCATATACCTACAAGGTCAATGCAACTGACTCTGATAAATATATGCAAATACCTGTTCATATAAAAGAAGTCAGAAATTCAAAAATACAGACTTTGTATTAATAATTTAATTAAAATATATGTCAAACAAAACAAAAATAATTATATCCCTTATTGTTATAATTGCAGTTGTGGGTATTGTGTCTTTTGTTGGTTCGAAAAATAAACTTGCAAAGAATAATGATCTAACAGTTGGTGCTGTATTGGCTTTGTCTGGTCCTGGCGCCGTCTGGGGAGAAGCTTTCAAGAATGGTGCAGAAATGGCCTTGGAAGATAAAACTGGTATCAAAATTACGTATGAAGACAGTAAGGGAACACCAGCTGATGGCGTTTCGGCTTTTGAACGTTTACAGATGCAAAAACCAGACATAACTGTTTCAATTCTTTCTTCTGTTAATGCCGCTTTGTCTAAAACTGCTAAAGATAGAAAAGTACCTTTGTTGGCTAGTATGACCACGGCGGATGGTATTGCCAATGATTACGTTGTTCGATATTTCAACAACGCTACCATGTATGCTGAACCAGCTTTTACCAATCCAATTTCACCAGTACTTAATGTAAAGAAAATTGCGTATATTTACAGAAATGACGAGCTTGGCGTTTCAACTTTTAATAAAGTAAAAGAATTAGCGGCGAAAAATGGAAAAGAGATTGTTTTCTCTGATGTGTTCAAACCAAATGAATCAGACTATTTAACTATTTTATCTAAAGTAAAAGCTTCTGGTGCCCAAGTTCTGATGTTTACAGACGCTTCTCCAGTGGAAGGTGTGGGAATCCTTAAGAAAGCTCAGCAGTTAAATATAAAAATTCCAATCGTTGAAGCTTCAGGTGTTTTTGGCGATCCATCAATTCGAACCCAAGTTGCCGGTATTACTTTTTATTCTACCTGTTTTGATTTTGTTTCTCCTGATAATTCAAAAGAATTTAAGGCTAAATATTTAGCGAAGTATGGTAAAGAACCAAGTTACGGCTCGGCTTTCGGTTATGATTCAATTAATTTGATTTACAAATGTAAGGATCAGAAATCTGATATCTTGAAGTGTTTAGGAGGAACTCAAGAGATTACCGGAGTTTCAGGTGTGGCAAATCAGGTGGCTCCAAATGACTTTGTGGTCAAGATGCACTTAGAAAAAGTAAATTAAATATGAACAAAAACACCAGATGTAAAAGTCTGGTGTTTTTTTTCGTATTTATTTTACTGGCACCTCCGCAAACTTCCACATAAATTCAAAAAATCTTTTTAGAGTCTCGGCGATGTGTTCGGATTCTATGATGATAGCGTGGGGAACATTGTCTTTGTGGGAGAAGATAGCGATTTTGTTAGCATAAATATCCATCGAGGTGCTGAAGATATACTCTTTAGGAATCAGACGAGTCTCACGCATTTCATTGTTATTAAAATACTGTGGCTCATTTTTGTTGTCGTCAGTGCAAGTTAAGAGTTTAGTATAGACTCCAAGTTTCTCGCGTCTTTTCATCCAGTCCGGTAGGTAGCGGGGAAGAAAATCTTTCATCTCTTGATCTACGACGGCATAGATAGTTTTGGAGTTTGCTTTTTTGATCGTCTCCAAGACATCTTCAAAAGCTTTTTTAGCACCTTCTTCACCGACATAGAACTTAACAGATGGAGTGGCGCCATTGTGATCTTGCCTTACATTTTCTAAAGCTGGAATAATCATCTTGGCTAGATCAACCTTTTCATTGGCGGTAGAGAGAAAACGGTTGGCACTTTCGGCGGTGTAGTAAGACGAGTTGTTTACGGTAGATTTTGATACAAAACCTTTTTCTTTTAGACTATCCAGTATTTCATAAATAGTAGTCTTTGGGATTTTGGTTTCTTTTGATAGGGCATAGGCAGAGGCCTCAGTAAGTTTAACTAAGGCTGTATAGACAGCAGATTCGTTCTTGGTTAGGCCATATTGTGTTAATAATTGTGATATATTCATTTTTGGTCGGCATTAGCGACTAATAAGGTGTATTATAATATGCATATAAAATAAGGTCAAATTAAGCTTTTTGCATGCCAGGTCCACTTTTTGGGACAAAACTTAGAAGACAATGTATTATGGTGTTTGTAAATACTTAATCGCTACTCATGTATGTCATTCCTGCGCAGGCAGGAATCCAGGATTAAGATGGATCCCCGCATACGCGAGGATGACAGAAAAGAAAGTGATATAAGGAAAAAATTGTTTGCTTATTATTAACAAAGTTATAAAATATAAATGAATATGTCTAAGAAAAATTTAATTCTCGGTACGGTTATTATTATTTTAGTAGTTATAATTGGTGGTATTTCTATTACTAAAAACAACCACAAAGAATCATTTAAAATTGGTTTCTTTGGTCCAATAACTGGTGCACTTGGCGTCTCTACGGGTGAGTCAATCTTTCAAGCTTTTCAGTTGGCCAATGAACAACGCCCAAGTATAGACGGTAGGAAAGTTGAAGTTGTCTATGAAGATGATGTTTGTGATCCTAAGAAGGCAGTTGCTGCGGCTCAAAAATTGATAACCATAGATAAAGTTGATGCAATTGTTTCTAGTTTGTGCTCTGGTCCAGTATTTTCGACAGCTAAACTCGCTGATGAAAATAAAATAGTTATGCTTTCGCCCGGTGCCGCCGCTCCAAGTATTACCACAGCTGGAGATTACGTTTTCCGTTTGTCTGCCTCATCCGTAACTGGTGGAAAGGCTGCTGCTAAAATAATTGAAAAAGATAATTACAAGAAAATTGGCATCATTGTTGAAAACAATGAATATCCAATCGGCTGGAAAGATTCTTTTGTGAAAGAAATGTCAGCTAAAACTGATGTCAAAATCTTTGCTGAAACGGCTGCATTGGCTTCAATTGATGTACGTTCACAGATTCTTAAAATAGTTGCTCAGAAACCGGATGTTATTTTCGTTCATACTCTGACTCCAACCATGGCCAATGCCTTGTTGAATCAATTACATGAATTGAATGTTAAAATTCCAATTATTGCCAATGAAGTCTTTTCGTTACAATCAGTAATTCATAATCCAAATGCCGAAGGTGTAATGATAACTGTTTATAAATACAGTAATAATTCTCCGGAGTTTGCAAAATTCTTGGCTGACTATAAGGCAAGATTCAAAAAAGATATTCAGGAGGACATATACGGTGCCATGGCTTATGACGCTTATAACTTGATGTTAGACGCCAAATTGCAATGTGGAAATGCGGGTGGTGAATGTATAAAAAACTTCCTTTATAATACACAGAATCGCGCTGGTTTAAGTGGTTCGATCAATATCGACCAAAACGGTGATTCCAATAAAGAGTTTGTTTTGAAAGTTGTCAAAGGAGGGAAGATAACGGATATACAATAGGATAGTATAAGTATTTAGTATAGGTATGTAGGAACCGCCGGCAAGCGTAGTTTGCCGGCGGTTTTATCTTATCTCGTCAAGGACTGTCCTCAACGGGTTTTTGACGTTAATATATAACAATATTTTTGTAAAACAAATCATTGACTTTGTCAATAATTTGTGCTATACTTGCTAAGTAGTTTGAATTTTGACAAATCAATAAAACAAACAAAGAAAGAGGTGCAAAATGTTGGACGTAATCCGTTATGTGCTCAAGACATGTGGTTTGGAAACGGACTCGACAATCAAGACCGAGGAATTCAAAAATCTCGTCCTGGCCGAAACTGCAAAGACCACGAATCTCGATTCACAATCAGACGAAGCCGTGGCTCTAAAAGCTGGTCACTTGCAGTTCGGTGGACTTATCAATCGCATGCCTGAAAAGGCTGCGCTTACTAAAGCTCAAGAACTGCCGGCAGTTGAAGTGCGTTCTGCTGAAGAACGGGCTTTGATCCGTCTCTGTGGACAGACGATTGTTTCGGAAGCCGAAAAGTGCTTGCCGGAACACGTGCGTCACATGGCTAGCCGTTGGAAGGAAATTTCGGCGGACGAACAGTGCAAGATGGTAGAAGAACTCTACCTTGAGTTCCGTTCAGAAAACCAGTTGCCAACTGGAATACTTTCTACAGAAGGTATAAAAGCGAAGATGGAACGCAAGTGCCGAGAACGCCGAAGCAATGATGGTAGTCGTGATTACTTGCCGGGTCTGTACAAGACTTGGGACAAGAAAAACAATCCGGCGAATTGTCAGGGAAAAACCCAAATGCTAACGGCCTTTGCTAGACTTGCCGGTGCCAAAGTCATGACGGTTCATCCGCTGGAACATGCGAATGAATACTCAGGACTGAAGCATCGCGAACTTCGCGGAGAAATTATTCGCGACCTCGAGAGTCGAAACATGATGGACGGTAGCTTTGAACTGTCCGACGGTTTGGCAGCTGGACGATACGATGACATGATACGTGCTGAGGATGCTGAATGTTTCCATGTCGGTATTATCATCCAATTGAAAGATGGTCGTTGGATGATCTGTGATCCACACGGCTTGTCCTGGGGTTTGATTTCCGAAAAGTGGGCGATGACAAAAGTCTGTAAGGTACTCTCAAAGTATCAAGATGTTTTGCCTGGGCTCACGGTTACGGCTGGAGACATTCCGGCCCATCGAGAAATCATTGACGGCATCGTTGAAACTTCCCGAAATGTCATCGAGCGTTCGCGCAAGATGGAACAAAAGATCAGAGAGCAAGTAAACACAATTGCGGATTTGTCGCGGGTGATTTGCGATTCTGATGATCTGGATTTGTTGTTCAACATGGAGCTGAAAGGTCAGGTTGATCTGACAAGGCCAGAAGTTCGGGAAATTGTTACGTCAACCATTGCGGTTGGAATGGACTTTGAAGCGATAGCGTTGATGGTTCAACCTGGCTTCCTTGAGAAGCGCATCAAGAATTGGCTGACCTTCTATCATGTCTGTGCCATGAATTATTACATTCATCAGAAGGCTGAGAATGGAAATTTGGTACACCCAATGTGTGAAGTGTCGGCTGATATTGAGTGGGCGATAGCAATATCGGCCATCAATAGTGCTCGGTTTGATTGTTGCTTGCGCAATGAGGAAACGGAAACGTTTTTCCTCGGCCATAGCTTCGATCAGACCAGCCTGTTTAATGCGATGGGGCATCACGGGCCGATTGCTGTTGCAGCTCAACAAACAGTTAGGTCTCTGAAGTATGTGCACCCGATGTGCGCACGGAGACTTAAGAACATTGAAAGGTGGTGGTGAATGAGGACAAAAGTTTTGCCGACAGACATGTCGGCTGAGGCGCGCGAACTGGTGCGACTCACCACAAACGAGTCCGGTGGACTTGATCAAGAACTCGACTTTGGCCAACTGATTGTTGCACACCCCGAGCTCGCTGTTGGTATGAAGGAGTACCTCAAGTGGCGAGACGGTTACAACAAGGCCGTTGCCAAAACCGTTCAACCCAACAAGGTTGGGCACGAAGTCGGCAAGCTTCTCGCGAAGCTCGCCAAAAACTCCAAAAAGAAAAAGGAGAAATAGTTCATTATGTCGGTACGAGTCTGGCTGGGTTTTTACACCCCGCCAGGCTCTTTTTTTATATTTACTCTGACAAGTTATGTAGATGTGGAAACTTAGTAAAGTGTTATCTCAAAAAGTATGAGAGTTAATTACATATTTATGATAGTATATAAAAACAGTATGAGTAAAAACTATTTATTGAACGGTTCTGGTGATGCTGATGATCATGATATTCGATCACATCTAAAAAAGGGAAAACATAGTAATCCCAGAGATGAAAATAAACATCTTAATGACCTGAAGGCTGCTTTTGTGGTTTCACTAAAGGATGTTGATGTGACTAGAATTGGGATTGTCTCAAACGTGTTTATGCGAAAAATTGAAGTTTTGTTTGAAAATAAATTTCATAATTGTGTTATTGATAATAAGTTACCTAAAGAAGTAGGAAAAGGAATGGTGGTTGGAGATAAAGTAACCCTTAAGGAGATTCATGGTAAAAATTTTATAGATCACTTGATCGAACGAAAATCCGTCCTATCTAGATTGAAAAGTGATTCAACTAGAACTGGTGGCGGTAATATCAAAAGCGAACAAATAATTGCGGCCAATATTGATTCCGCTGTAATTGTGGCATCGGCTAAAAATCCACCACTCCATCCTGGGTTTATAGATAGGTATTTGGTGGTTTTGCAGCACAACAATATCGAGCCAATTATTTGCATTAATAAGGCAGATTTAGGTATTAAAAACGAGGAAATACTAGATATTTATAAAAAAATAGGAATCAAGATTGTAAAAACTTCAGTTGAAAGTGCTTTAGGAATTGAAGAGTTAAAAAAACTTATAAAGAATAAAACTGCGGTATTAGTTGGTAATAGTGGAGTTGGTAAGTCTTCTTTAATTAATGCTATTACAGCTCAATCTAATTCAATGGTTGGAAGTGTGAGTCTAAAAACAGGAAAAGGGAAACATACCACAACCTCATCTGATTTGTTTCCTTGGGCTGAAAATTCCTATATTATTGATACTCCTGGAATTCGGGCATTGGAAATAATTAAAATAGATAAGCGTGATTTAAAGTATTATTTTAATGAAATTGCAAAATATTCTACCGACTGCAAATATACTGATTGTGCTCATCATACTGAAAATGACTGTGGTGTAAAAGTTGCGGTTAAAGACGGATCGATTAGTCAACAAAGATACAATAGTTATCTAAAGATTCTGCGAGGCGAGCTGGAGGATTAGCATGATTCTTGTTGAGGACCTTCCTCGTTGAGCAGATTTTGTTTGAAAAATTAAAATCTATGTTAAAATATAAAGGTAAAAATATTTTGCAACTTAACTGATGGACTATTTAATTCACCTAGCGATATTAGTTGGTATATATTCAATTCTGGCCATCTCCTTAAACTTGGTAGTTGGTTTTACTGGTTTACTTTCTATTACTCAGGCGGCTTTTTACGGTCTTGGTGCGTATACAACGGCAATTATTTTAACCACGACGGGACTAAACTTTTTTGTCTCAATGCTGATTGGTATATTAATCACTGCTGTGGTTAGTTTGTCAGTTGGATTTGTCTTGTCTAAGTTTAAAGGCGATTATTATGCACTCGGGTCTTTTGGTTTTAACGTTATTGTCTTTAGTATTTTTCTAAACTGGCAAGACTTAACTCGTGGTCCTCTTGGTATTCCTGGAATCACTAGACCGTCAGCTTTTGGGTTTACTTTTAGTGAAAATATATATTATTTGATTCTAGTGGTGGCTTTTGCTGGAATTATTTATGGTCTATCTCAATACATAACCAAGTCATCTTTTGGACGTGTTTTGCAAGCAATCCGCGAGGATGATAAAGCACTTAAAGTTTTTGGTTATAATACTCTATTATTTAAATTAGTGATTTTTGTTATCGGTGCCTGTTTTGCTTCTGTCGCGGGTTCATTGTATGCGTCATATATAACTTATGTTGACCCATCTTCTTTCACTTTGACCGAATCAGTATTCATTCTTTCGATAATTATTCTAGGTGGTTTAGCTAACAATAAAGGGGCGATATGTGGCGCTGCTTTTTTGATTTTACTACCAGAAATTTTGCGTTTCGTTGGTTTTCCTACTGATGTAGCGGCACAGTTACGTCAGGCTGTTTACGGTTTGATTTTGATATTGTTGATGATGTATCGTCCACAAGGCTTGGTTGGTAAATATAGAATATAAGATATTAATATTTTCTGTCATTCCCGCGAAGGCGGGAATCCAGGATTAAGATGGATCCCCGCATTCGCGAGGATGACAAACAAAAAACATGAAAACAAAAGAAGAATTTGCACTAAGAATATATAAAGTTTCTAAACACTATTATGGAGTTCGCGCTCTAGACGGTTTAACTTTAGATTTGCCTCGTGGAAAAATAATTGGACTAGTTGGTCCAAATGGCTCGGGAAAATCTACTTTAGTAAATGTTTTAACTGGTATGACTAAAATGGATGGCGGAACACTAACTATAGATGGATCGGATGAACTTAAAAATATTAAACCAAACGAAGTTGCGGATTATGGTATTACCAGAACGTTTCAGGATGTCCGTTTATTTGAACAGATAACCGTCCTAGATAATATTTTGGTGGTTATGACTAAACGTAGTGTCTTTGGATCCATGTTTGAAACCCACAAAAAATTTCATTTAACTAAAGCTTTAGAGGTTCTTAAACGAGTTGGTTTATTTGAAAAGAAAGATGAGATGGCTGAAAGTTTGTCTTATGGTCAAAGAAAACTTCTGGAAATTGGACGAGTTTTGGCGATGAAAAATGGAGCGAATGAACACGCTGATATTTATCTTTTTGACGAACCATTCGCGGGATTATTTCCTGAGATGTGTAAAGTTGTTTCGGATATTTTAAGAGAAACCAGAGCGGCCGGTAATACGGTGGTTTTAATTGAACATAGCATGGATATTATCCGCGACCTTTGTGATTATTTATTTGTGTTAGATAGTGGTAAATTATTGGCCGAGGGAACTCCTGACCAAGTTTTAGCCCAAAAAGATGTTATTGAAGCTTATTTAGGAGAATAAGCAGTATAAGTATAAAGTATAAAACCATGATCCCAGAAACATTGATAAAATTAAATGATATAAAAGTTCACTACGCTGGTGTAAAGGCTCTTGATGGAGTTGATATAGTGCTAACTGAAGGTGAAATTGTTGCCTTAATGGGTCCGAACGGAGCGGGTAAGTCCACTATCTTAAAAGCTATTTTTGGTATCGCGCCGATTGTGTCGGGACAGGTATTTTGGCATGATAAAAAAGTACAACCGGTCTCTTATGAAATGGTTGAGCGCGGAATTTCTTATGTTCCTCAAGGCCGTCGAGTTTTTAAAGAATTAACTGTTAGAGAAAATTTAGAGATAGGTGGCTATATTATATCTGATAAAAAAATTATTAGAGAAAGGATAAAAGAAGTTTTGGAAACTTTCCCTGATTTAAAATTAAAACTTAATGAGAAATCATCTTCTTTGTCTGGTGGACAACAACAAATGCTAGCAATTGCCAGAGGATTAATGACTGATCCTAAAGTTTTACTCTTGGACGAACCCACTCTTGGTTTATCACCTAAATACGTTAAAGAAGTATTTGCAAAAATTGAAGAGGTAAGTCAGCGACATAAAACCTCTATAATGGTGGTAGAACATAATATCAAGTCTCTGCTTGAGATAGCTACTAGAGCCTATCTGTTAGATAAAGGAAAGGTTGTTTATTGTGGTTCAACCGAAACATTGATCAAGAGTGGTTTGATTGAAAAAGTCTTTACTGGAAAAATGAGTGAGGATAAGGCCTGTCAGATTTAAAATAGTAATAATAAATTTAATATGAATTACGAAACTAAAAATTACGAGCATCTATTGGGTTTAAGTGGGATTACTGACGTAATGTTAAATAATCATCTAACTCTGTATGCTGGTTATGTTACTAATACAAATAAAATTTCAGACCTTCTGAAGTTGGCTAAAGCAAGCACCCCAGAATATAATGAATTAAAACGCCGGTTTGGTTGGGAATATGATGGTATGAAAATGCACGAATTATATTTTGAAAACTTAACCAAAAACCCCAAGCTTTTACCTGAAGACAGTGATTTATTCAAAGCTATAGTAGTCAATTTTGGTTCTTTTGATAATTGGCTAGCCGACTTTAAGTCAACTGGTACCATTAGGGGAATTGGTTGGGTTATATTAATAAAGACTGAAAACGGGGAATTGATTAATATTTGGGTCGGTGAGCATGACCGTGGGCATCTAGTTGATGCTACACCAATCTTAGTTATGGACGTTTGGGAACATGCCTATATTACTGATTATGGACTTAAACGCACTGATTATATTGAGTCTTTTATCAAACTGATTGACTGGGAAGTTCTAGAGAAACGCTATAAATAAAATAAGTATTCAAAACACCGGCTAAAACCGGTGTTCTTGTTTATTGATTTGGTTTATGATATAGTTAGGTAACCTAACTATTAGCTAATATAAGTATTAAACATGTCCAATAACTATGAAAAAATAGTGTCTCTGATGTTTGCTGTCGGACGAAATATTCGTGATCATGGAACACGCGAAGACTCACCGTATAATCCTTCGCTCATTAAACTAGAAATTATGAAGTTGATATCGAAAGGTGGTTTAAACATGAGAGATGTCACTGCCTATCTCTGTACAAAAGCCCCAACTACAACCTCTTTTGTAAATGATCTCGTTAAAAGTAAACTTGTTAGTCGAAAGGCTGATAGAAAAGACCGTAGAAGTATCAATCTCTCACTAACAACATTGGGTCAAAAAGTTTTAATAGAAAAATATGATACCCGCGGACAACATTTTAGAGAAGTATTAGCCAAATTAACGTCAGCTGAGTTAACTAATATGGAGAAGACCTTAGAAAAGATTCAAAAAATTTATAAAGATAAAAAATAATTATGTTAAAACTATTTAAAAATCATCGGTTTATCACAGGCTTGGCTATATGTATTTTTGTCGCTTTTTCTATATATGCCTTTTTAAGTTTGTATAAAACTTCTGACTATTCCTATGAAGTGGTTTCAAAGAGAAATCTTCAATCCGGTATTTCTGCCTCCGGCCAAGTAAAGCCAGTCAAAGGTGTTGATCTTGGTTTCGAAAGAAGTGGTAAAGTGGCCCATGTATATGTTTCTGTTGGAGACAAGGTAAAACGTGGTCAAGTTATCGCGGAGCTTACCACTGATGATTTGACGGCCGATCGTGATCAGGCTAAAGCCGCTTTGGCGGCAGTTAGAGCTCAGGCCTCTGTTCAACAGACTCAAGCCTTAAATTCTAATCTTTCAACTACTGAAGCTGAAAAAAATCTGGCGGATAAAATATTGGCTTCTTATACTACTGCCGATGACATTATTAGAACCCAAATTGGTCAATTATTTGTTAATCCGAACTCAAATAACCCAAAATTAAATTTTGATGTTAGTAATTCTCAACTCGTAATCAACATTGAAAATCAGAGAGTGGTTTTAAATGATGTATTAAATAAATTAAATAACGTTGCCAATAATATCTCGACTTCATCTCAAGTCATATCTGCTGATATCTTAGCCCGAAGTACTTTGTTAGAGATCAAAGACTTTGTAGCTTATTTGGCCGAAGCTTTAAATAACTCTACTGCCAGTCCGTCAGTTAGTGTCACACAATTAGCTACATGGAAAACTATGATTGCAAATAACCGAGCTGCAATTAATACTGCCGTCGCCAACTTAACGGCTGCCGAAGAAAAATATACTAACGCAAAATCTGCTAGTAATGTCTCCAATCAAATAATTTCTAATGGTTCAAACACCTCAGTCACTGATGCTCAAATTGCTCAGGCTCAAGCGGTTCTAGAAAAAGCTGAATCCCAATTAAGTAAGGCTTATTTAACAGCTCCGTTTTCTGGTGTCATAACCAGACTAGATGTTAAGGAAGGAGAAATTATTGCCGCTAACATGCCTTTGGCTATTTCATCACCTTTAGTATCAATGATTTCTAATGACAATTTTCAAGTAGATTTTTTTGTTTCTGAAATACAAGTAGTAAAAATTAAAACTGGCGACATGGCGACTACTACTTTGGACGCCTTTGGAACCAATTCTCCATTCTTGGCAAAAGTTGTGTCTGTTGATCCAGCTGAAACTTTACAAAATGGGGTTCCTTCTTATAAGGTTTCAGTTCAATTTGTTGATAGTGATATTCGTATCAAGTCAGGTATGAATGCCAATATTTCTATTTCAATCATCAAAAAAGATAACGTCTTAGCAGTTCCGACCTCGGCTATCATTAAGAATGGTTCTGATAATTTTATTATGTTAAAAAATGACAATCGAAAAGAAACAGTAATGACAAAAGTGGAAACTGGAATTGTCGACAATGATGGATATGTTGAAATATTATCAGGTTTAAATGATGGGCAAAAAGTTGCCGTCTTTAATAAATAATTAAAATATATGACTGAAAACATTCAAGACAAGGTACAAATTAAGACCGACGATTATAACAAAAATTCTGTTAAAGGAAATATTTTGTCAAAAATTAAGAAGGATAAGAAAATCTTTTTTAGTGTTGGACTTTTAACTCTGGCAGTAGTTTTTGCTGCATTTATATACTTATTTATATCCAGTAAAGTTATCCAGATTGATAAATCACAAATTTTGGCTTCGACAGTTGATATTTCTACCATTAATGGTGGGGTCTTAAACGAAGTTTATGTTAGAGATGGTGATATTGTTCCGGCCAATACAGTCTTGGCTCGTGTAGGTTCTGAATTAATCAAGACAAAAGAAAATTCTCAGATCATCAACGTGAGAAATAATATTGGTAAAATATTTGGTAAAAGCGAACCCATTGTTACTGTTATTAATCCAGCTGATTTGCGTGTGGTTGGAACGATTGATGAAGATAAGGGTTTCAGGGATATAAGAGTGGGTCAAGTAGTAACTTTTACGGTGGATACATTTGGATCTAAAGTTTATGAAGGAATTGTTGATGAAGTAAGTGATACAAATCACACCGGCGATGTTGTCTTTAACATTTCCGATAAAAGAGAAATCCAAAAATTTGATATAAAAGTCCGCTATTCAATTTCAAAATATCCAGAACTAAAAAATGGAATGTCGGCGAAAATAACAATATATAAATAAATTGTTTATGTCCAAATACGCTTCCCATAAACATTTCAAATGGCTAGTGCTACTAACAGTTATAGTGGGAACATTTTTGGGACGTCTCGATCAAACAATTGTAAATTTAGCTTTGCCAGACATTATCAAAGATTTTGGCATTACTGTGTCTTCGGCGGGATGGATTGCAACGGCCTATATTATTGCCAATGCTATTTTTGTACCGGTATGGGGAAAGTTGGGGGATACAATCGGGCGTAAAAAGGTATATATTATCGGTTTTTCTGTTTTTATTTTAGGCTCAGTTTTGGCTGGTTTAGCTTGGAATCTAGGCTCCATGATTATCTTTCGTATTATTCAAGCTATTGCCGGTTCAGCTGACTACCCAACCGCGATGGCAATTATTGCCGTTACTTTTACTAAAGGCAAAGAGCGAGCTCAAGCACTAGGTATTTGGTCGTCTTCATTTGCGGCCGCTTCAGTTTTTGGACCATTGCTCGGTGGACCATTGATTGATACTTTTGGTTGGCGTTCGGTATTTTTAATTAACTTACCAGTTGGAATAGTTGGTCTAGTTATGGCGACTACTTTTATCAACGAATCAGTTTCTGGTCAGGTTAAAAAGGCTTTTGACTGGTGGGGGGCGACCTTGCTTGGTATAACACTTTCATCCTTAGTACTTGTTTTAGATAAAGGTATGGATTGGGGTTGGATGTCTTCTAATAGTATGATTTGTTATTTTTTGATCGCCCTATTTTTAGGTTGGTTTATTCACACTGAACACAATGCCGAAGATCCGATTGTTGACTTGAAATTCTTTAAAAATAATATTTTTGTCTCTACAATTATAAATAACTTTGTCGTCTTTATGGGCTTCATTGGGGCCATATTTCTCATACCGGTATTTGTGCAAACTTACCTTGGGTACAATGCTACTCAAACTGGATATCTATTTATGCCGATGGCTCTGATGTTTGTTTTGTCTTCACCAATAGGTGGTGCTTTTGTTGGTAAAGTTCAAGCAAGATTTATTATTATGATTAGTACTTTTATTGCTGGTATTGGACTATATCTGTTTTCTTTTTTAGATGCTCGTTCGACTGCCTGGGATGTGATATATCCGCTTTCGATTATGGCTTTTGGTCTCGGTTTAGGTATGGCTCAGCGAACGAGTGTAGTTGCCTCGGCAGTGCCGGAAAGTGAGATTGGTGTGGCTTCATCGGTACTAGCTTTGGCTAGAAATATTGCTGGGGCTTTTGGTATTGCAATTTTTGGAACTATACAGAGTAACTCTATGGACTCACATTTGATGTCTATAGCTGGTCAAAGTAATTTACTTGTAAAAACAGCTGATAATTACAAAGAGTTTGTAGCTTTAGTGGCTCTTAAAGCTCAAATAGCTTCTTTTAGTACCGTATTCGTTATAGCTTCAGTTATAGTTATAATTGGTGGATTCCTAGCGTATTTTATAAAGATAAAAAATGAGAGGTTGGATATTAAGGTTCATGTGGAGTAAGGGAGGTATAAGGAATTAATATATATAAGCAAAAAAACTGGATGGCAATTAGCTTTGCTAATTGCCATCCAGTTTTTGTCATTGCGAGCGGTAGCGAAGCAATCCAGGAATCTTAAAGGTACTAAAACCTAAGGCTGAAGTCTGGATTAGCACGACGGGTTCGAATACTTGTCCGTCTCGCAAAGACGGAATATAAGTCTCGGTCGCGTTCCAATATTTCGCTTTGAGATTTACTCTTTGAACTGTATAATCTTCCTATGACTCAAAAGGAAGCGTTGGAAATTCTCAAAATGGGGCACAATGCGTATATTACAGGACCAGCTGGTTCGGGTAAAACTCATTTGCTAAATGAATATATAAAATATCTCAAAGAACATGAGGTAGATGTTGGTATTACCGCTTCCACTGGTTTGGCGGCGACTCATATGGGTGGTGTGACGATTCACGCTTGGTCCGGCCTTGGTATTAGAAATGACCTCACAGAGTATGATTTAGACGAGTTAGAATCGCGCCAGTATCTCTACAAGCGCCTAGCACACGCCAAAGTCCTCATCATTGATGAAATCTCCATGATGCATCATTTCCGCTTGGATTTGGTGGACAAAGTTCTTAAACATTTTAAACGTAATGACTTACCGTTTGGCGGTGTGCAGATTGTTTTGTGTGGTGACTTTTTTCAATTGCCACCAGTAACTCGTTTTGGTGAACCAGAAACTTTGTTTGCTTTCTCATCCGAAGCTTGGAAAAATGCCAACTTACATATTTGCTATTTAGAGGAACAACATCGTCAACATGATCAGGATTTTTTGCGCGTACTCAATGCTATTCGTAGTGCCGAAGTCGATGAAGATATTATAAACATCCTAAAGCGTCGCTATTGTAAAACTCCTGACTGTGACATTGAACCAACTCGTTTACATACACACAACTCGGATGTGGATGTTTTAAATGATACTGAGTTGGCTAAAATTGATCGCGAAACTTATGTTTATGAAATGACTAGTAAGGGTGCTGATAAGTTAGTTGAGTTGTTGAAAAAAAGTTGTCTCTCACCAGAGAAGCTTCGTCTCAAGGTTGGTTCACGGGTGATGTTTGTAAAAAATAATTACGAAGTCGGTTATGTAAACGGCACCTTGGGTGTTGTGGCCGAGTGTGACCATTTTGGTCCGACTGTTCGAACTGCTGATGGTAAATTGATCCGGGTGGAACCAGCGAGCTGGACGATTGAAGAAAATGGCAAGATCAAAGCGGAAATTAAACAGTTTCCTTTGCGTTTGGCCTGGGCAATTACTGTGCACAAGAGTCAGGGTATGTCCTTGGATGCCGTGGAGGTGGATTTGTCCAAATCTTTTGAAAAGGGTATGGGTTATGTGGCTTTATCGCGTGTACGCACTCTGGGCGGGTTGAGACTTTTAGGACTTAACAAAATTGCTCTTGAGGTCAGCGAGGAAATTTTGTTGGTAGACGAAGAAATGCGCCGTCTATCTATTCAACAAGCGTCGGCGCTCAGAAAGATGTCGGCCGATACCAAGGCGAAACTTACTGCCGATTTCTTGCAGAAAATTAAACCTAGTAAGAAAGAAAAAATTCACAAGAAATCCGCCATGGAAGAAGTGGCTGAATTGGTAGAAAAAAAAATGTCTATCAAAGAAATGGCCAAAGAGCGTGATGTCAAAGTCGAATCTATTTTAGAACAATTAGAAAAAATTGTGGCAGTTAACGGTTCGTCTAGTTTGCATTATTTACAAAAAGAAGTGTCCGCCAGTAAATTTAAAAAAATCTTCGCGTGTTTCAAAGATTTGTATAGTGAAAACCGTGATTATCGCCTCGCACCCATAAAGAACAAACTCGGTGCAGGGGTGACGTATGAAGAGATTAGGGTTGTTAGACTTTTTGTATTGCCACAGCAGTAGTATACGAATCTACGAATGAACGAATGCTACGAATCGAAATAAACGAATATAAGCCTGCAAATATTTAAGACCTTTCCTATCGCAAATGTCATCCGTCCACCTATCCCCGCATTGTCATCCTCGCATATGCGGGGACCCATCTTAATCCTGGACTCCCGCCTACGCAGGAATGACAGAAAAGGTAAATACCCTTATTTTAAGACATATATACCGCTATTGACAAATACAGTAAACGGTGCTATACTTTATGAGAATTTAATGAGTACACGATCATAGCATGGTGCTGTGGTTAGACAATCAAAACGAAAGGGTAAAGCCATGAACAAGATGAAAGACGTTGCTATCTGGAGGGCTAAAGGCAGCGGTTTGGTTTGCTGGAGTCGTTCAAAAAATCGCTGGGTTTATATCAAAACAACCAAAAAGTCTACCGGAATAAAGGTTGGTGACTGCATGGCCAAGAATACACCAATTGTACCACATAACAAACTCGCTCGTCTTGAAGCCTGCTTTTGTCTTTGGTAGACACACCTCGCTGGAAAGCATCTCTCTGCTTTCGGCGAGGTGTTTTCTTATATATTTTTTATTTTTCGGGGTATAATATCTCCATGTCCAAACTTCGATATTTTTTAGATAAATTTGATTTAGTTTTATTGGGCCTGCTTTTGTTTGCTTTAGTTTTGAGCTTGTTGGAGGCCTACTTTGATTTTTTGGTCAATACAAATCTACCGAATATATTTCTTTTCACTTCGGCCATAATCGGAACAATCCCAGTTATCTATAGTGCCTACATTGCTGTTATTAATCGCAAGATTTCTGTTGATCTCTTGGCTGCGGTGGCTTTGGTCTTTTCACTTCTCACTAGTGAATGGGTGGCAGCGGTCTTCATTAACCTCATGTTGACCTCGGCTCGTATTTTTATGTCTTATAATGAAAAGCGAGCCCGCAATAGTATTGATGCTCTACTTAAACTAAAACCACACAAAATTCGCGTAAAACGAGGTGATCATATTTTAGAAGTGGAGCCAAAGGCAGTTTTGCTTGGTGATTTGGTTATGGTGGATCTTGGTGAACGCATACCGGTGGACGGTGTTGTTCATTCAGGTGAGGCAACTTTGGATGAATCATCTTTGACTGGTGAGTCAATGCCGGTAAGTAAAAAAACAGATGACAAGGTGTTCAGTTCAACCTTGGTTACTTCTGGTAATTTGATAATTAAAACTGAAAAAGTAGCGGGTGAGACAACCTTAGAGAAAATAATTAAAATGGTGGAGGAGGCTCAGATGGATAAGCCGGATATTCATACCTCGGCGGAGAAATTTGCGACTTGGTATTTATTTACGGTATTCTTCGGCTCAATACTGGCTTATGCTTTTACAGGAAATTTATTGATGGTTTTAGCTATTCTTTTGGTGGTTTGTGCCGATGATGTGGCGGTGGCGGTACCACTGACATTCTTAACAGCAATTAGTTTCTGCGCCAAGAAGGGTATTATTATTAAAGGGGCTAGCTATCTTGAAGTTTTGGGTGATGTCAAAACAATTTTTGTGGATAAGACAGGAACTTTGACTAAAGGGCAATTGAAGGTTGAGAGATTTGTAAGTGTGGATGAAAGTTTGAGAGATAAGAACTTGGGTATTGGTTCGATGTTGTCTTCCATGTCTGATCACCCGATTTCTAAGACAATTTTCAAATACGCCTGTGATGGTCATTGTGAAGAAAAAAACACCCCAGATAAGGTTCAAGAATTACCTGGTAAGGGTTTAATTGCGGATATGAACGGCCAAAAATATATGATGGGTAAGCTTACTTTTGCAGAGGAATTTGGTTTGTCTATAAATGACCAAATCAAAGGTAAGATTTTGGCTGAAAATACTTCTGGTTATAATGTTACGATAATTGGAGTGGGTCAGACTGTTTTAGGGTATTTTGTTCTAGCAGATGAATTGAAGACTGGTTTGAAAGTAGAGATAAAAGCACTAAAATCGGCCGGAGTGGAGGAAATTATTATGCTTACTGGTGATAATGAATTAGTAGCGAAACGTATTGCTGACACAATCGGTTTAACTGGGTTCCATGCTGGCCTACTGCCTCAGCAGAAGCTTGATTTTATCAAAAAAGCTCAGCAGGGAGGTCGTAAAGTGGTCATGGTAGGTGATGGTGTTAACGATGCAGCCGCACTTACCTTGGCTGACGTAGGAATTGCTATGGGGGGTATCGGTTTGGATGCAGCGATTGAGTCAGCTGATATTGTTCTCATGAAAGATGATTTTTCCAAGCTGCCAGAGTTAATAAAAATTTCCAAATACGTCATGCATATTTCCAATCAGGATTTTTGGTTATGGGGAATATCAAATGCTGTTGGTTTAGTCTTGGTTTTAACTTATGTCTTGGCACCAACAGGCGCTTCGATGTATAACTTCTTGACCGACTTCATCCCACTGTTTAATTCAACTAGAGTGTTTAAGTTGTATTTTAAGAAGGTCTAGTGTTATTTATCTCCTGTATTGTCATCCTCGCGAATGCGGGGATCCAGGAATCAGAGTAAGTCTTAATACATATAAAGATGGATCCCTGCCTGTGCAGGGATGACAGAAAAGAGAATAATGCTAATATTAGAAACACATGATTTTAACTGCCAGCGAATTACTCAAAGAACTCCAATCCATAGCCGATCCTACTCGCGCTAGTCTTTTACAATGGTTTTTTCAGACCAAGAAAGGGCAATATGGTGAGGGAGATGTTTTTCTCGGTATTTACGTTCCTAAACAACGCCTCCTGGTCTCTGCTTATTGGCAGATGTCATTGTCGGAAGTTAATAGACTTTTAAAGTCTAAATATCACGAAGGACGTTTTACCGCTCAGCAAATTTTAGTAAAAAAATATCAAAAAGGGGATACTGAAGAAAAGAAAAAGGTTTATGAAATGTTAATCCAAAATCTTGAAAGTTTAAATAATTGGGACTTAGTTGATTGTACTGTTCCGCATATTTTTGGCGCTTATCTTTTTGAACGTCCTCGTACTCAGCTTTATAAATGGGCAAAGTCTAAAAACCTGTGGCTTCGTCGTATCTCCATTATTTCTACCATGTATTTTATTCGAAAAGGTGATTATGCCGACACCTTAAAATTGGCTGAGGTATTGCTACATGATAAACATGATTTGATACACAAAGCCGTCGGCTGGACTTTGCGTGAGGTTGGTAAAAAATCCTTTATGACAGAAAAGAAATTTTTGGATAAACATTACAAAACTATGCCCCGCACAGCTTTACGCTACGCGATTGAAAAATTCCCAGAGGTATTACGTCAAAATTATTTAAAAGGTGGAAATATTATTTAGGCTGGTAAAATGATTGAAAAATGCTATTATCTTGGACGGAGTAGATAGACACTTTAACCTAGGAGGACAATACCATGAGTTCCTTGATCTTTATTGGAATTGGTTTCTTTGTCATAGTTTTGGTCGTATATTACAAGTATTTTGTGCACGTGCGTTACTATGTTACGCCGCACAATACAAACACGGCCAGGAAGCTAGTAATGTTGGGTCTTAAACGAAAATTTCGTAAGGACCCAAAAGATGATGACCACGAGGTATACAGGGTTACAAAGAAGATGATGAAAGAATTATCTTCTGATCCGCAAATGTCTCTTGCTTGTTGGAAGAGAATAGGTACGGGATGTGTTGTAAGTCTAAAATCTCCGTGATGTTTACCGTCAAGTGTTCCGTGCCACCCCTCCAGGGTGGCCTTTTTAATTCTTTAAATATATGAGAAACTCTTTATTGCCTGTTCCACCAAGAATCGGAGAGTCGATTTCGCCTAAGACTGTAAGTCCTATATTTACTGAAAAATCCTTGATTTTTTTAAGTGCCCAATTCTGCCATTCGACTTCTTTGACTATACCTTGTTTACCTAAATGCTCTTTACCAACCTCAAACTGGGGTTTAACTAGGGCAATAATCTGAGCATTATCAGTAAGCAATTCTTTAACTTTTGGTAAGATTTTTTCTAAAGAAATAAAGGAAACATCAATAACAGCGAGCTCGGGCTTTTCTGTTAATTCGGATATATTTCGTATGTCAGTATTTTCCATAACAATAATACGTTCATTATTTCTTAATGATTCTACCAATTGATTCGTTCCCACATCGACAGCATATATTTTTTTAGCCCCACGTTGAAGTAAAACCTCAGTAAAACCACCAGTTGAGGAACCAATGTCTATACAAATTAAACCTCTCGGATCAATTTTAAAAGCCTCTAAAGCGGAAACCAATTTTAAAGCACCACGACCAACAAAACGATTGGTGGTACGAATTTCTATTTTTGCCTGCAAATTTATCTTATGACTAGGTTTTTTAACTTCTATATTATCCACAAAGACATAACCATTTTCAATTAGTTGTGTGGCTTCATTTCGGCTTCTGGTTAAACCTTTTTTGAACAATAAACTATCAGCGCGTTCTTTTTCGTTCTCACTCATAATATTCTATGATAAAATAGATTAATGGAAAACACAAAGATGGTTTTTGGCCGTCGAATTTATGTAGTAATAAACTGGATTATTTTTTTTGTTTTTGCCACCGTGGTTTTTATTGTATTCACAAACAAAAGTTACGTTTCATTTTTAAGTAATTATGTTTCTGGAAATTATTGCGTGTTGCCAATTACTTATCAAGTTGTTAGCGTGGATAAACGTTTTGGTTTAGATTTTGACAAATTCTCGGCAGCTGTCGATGAGGCGGTTAAACAATGGAATTCTACTTTAAACACCACGGCATTCGTTAAAGCTTCCGGCGCCGCTCTCAAGGTTAGTTTGGTTTACGATGAAAGACAAGCTGATACTCAATTACTGAAAAATATAAATTCACAGATTAGTTCTGGTAAAAGTAATATTGAGGATTTGCGTTTGAGTTATGATCAAGCTAAGTCAAGTTATAACAGTTTGGTAGCTGATTATGACAAAACTTTGTCTACAATTCAGACTAAATCTGATGATTATGCTAAACAAGTGTCTTTCTGGAATAGTAAAGGCGGTGCACCTAAAGAAACTTACAACCAGCTAAATTCTCTACGCAATGATATTCAGACGTTGCAAAACATTTTGGAGCAAAAGAGGAGTCTTATCAACCAAACGGTTGCAGTTTTAAATCAGTTGGCTTCTCAATTAAATGCTTTGGCCGGCGATGTCAATTCAAGTATTAAAAAATACAATTCAGTGGGTATTGTTGGACAAGAATTTGAACAGGGGATATATTCAGCAAAGGCGGGCAACAAAAATATAAACGTTTATCAGTATAATAATATGGATAAGCTTTCCAAAGTTTTACTTCACGAGTTCGGTCACTCACTTGGTTTGGGTCACGTCTCAAGTTCGGCCTCAATTATGTATTATATGAATCAAGATGGTAAACAAAACATTCTTCCTAGCGATGAAAGAGCTGTCATGAAAAATTGCCGCCAAGCTAACTGGTTCGATAATCTCAGAGCTAAAATTAGACTATAATTATCCTTATTACTAGCCATATTTTACGACATTACTTTACATTTTGCTTAAAAAATGATAGTATAAACAACGATAAAGCAAGAATACTTCTGCATAAATGCAGAAGTTTTTGTTTATTTAAGGTCAATTTTACAATATTATCGCACTTGAGTGTGCTTAAACCATGATTTCATTATTTTTTGTTGGTATTATTGAAATGATAATTATGACTATCTGGACTAATGTAGTAACCAAGACTCAAGTTTTGGCCAGTGGTATCATAACTATAATCAATATCTTCATCTGGTATTATGTTTTGGAAATGATCGTTTCCAACTTGGACAGTGTTTCTTTGGTAGCTATGTATGCCGTTGGTTGCGCTATCGGTACAATGATTGGAACTTACTTTTTTGGACAAGATGGTAAAAAAGTTATTCATAAGGCTAGGAATTTCAGGAAGAATAATCTAGACAGAATTGTTAAAGAGGTAGTTGTGCCAAAGAGAATTAAAGTACAAAATAGAATCTAAAATTTAAAACCCGGACTTTAGTTTAACTAAAGTCCGGGTTTTAAATTTTGACAAATTACCGAAAATCAATAGTATGAACAGTGGATAAATAAACGCCTATTATGGCAAAATGTACAAACAACCAAGTCAGACGAGATAGTCTGACCAAAGAAGGAGAATCAAAATGGGTACTAGAGAACAGTTTACAGTCAGTCGTTTTATGCGGTCTTGGAGGGAAGCCCACGGACTTTTGAATCTCGCGCTCGGATTCGGTATGGATTCATGGTTTCAGTTTTACGAGTTTATGGATTTCAAAAAGGATTTCATAAAAGCCAAGATTCCGGTCATTCCCATGAAGGGAAGGATGACCCCTCATGACCGTCTGGAATTCAAGCATTTCGTCATCGCTGTGGCTAGCGAAGTCAACCTTAACGACCTTTTGCAATTTACCGAAAAGGTTCTTGCGGCAGTTGGTGCGACTGTGGATGTGGATCCGAGAATCCGGGAACATGCCTTGACCTGTACGGACAGGCGCGAAAAGGGTGATTACCTGATTCGCTACAAGGACTCTGAGGACTATTGCAACTTTTTTGTGGACGTCACGATTGAGCGCCTTTTCAGAAAGCGAAAACCGGCGACAATGAGATTGATTGAAGTGCTTTTGCGCCTCAATTATTACATCGTCATTCATCGTCGGCTTCCCGATGAGAAGCTCAATTGGATTGTGTGTCCGGAAACGGTTGTCGATGGCAAGGTAGTGGTCGTTCGTCTGAATGATACACCTGTCAGAGTAAATCATGCCGTGCTGAGTACGGAACTTCCGAAAGTGTCTGATTTTTCGGACCTCGGTGGTCATCGTTACTCCATGTCACCTGTCAGCCTCAACATCTATCTCAAGGATGTGGGTGAAGACAGTACCTTTAAATATAATGAGAAACCCCTCGAGGTTCTCGTGAGATAATTTAACCCAAAACCCTGCCGCGCTCGGAGACCGCCGCAGGGTTTTAATATATTTAAAAAATGATATAATTTTTTTATGATTTTAACTTCACATGCTATTGCTGGCACGATTGTTGCTTCATTGGTTCCTAATCATCCCGTTTTAGGCTTTGGGTTGGGTTTGGTTAGTCATTATCTTTTGGATATGATTCCTCACTGGGAAGCCCCGATGCACACTGACGCTTTGACAAATAAAGAAGACTTGGGTTTGGCTAGTTTTAAAAACAAAATTCTATGGTTAGATTTTTTTATAAAAGGTTCTGACTTGTTTATTGGTATATCATTGTCAGCGCTAGTTTTGTATTTTATGAGTTGTTTTAATTTGCAGGTATTGATTATAGGCGCCTCAGCCGGAGTGCTGCCTGATCTGTTACAATTTTTTTACTTACTATGGAAGAAATTTCCTTTAAATTGGATTCAAAGATTCCATGAAATATTTCATAATAACCACTTTGAATTTAGGAAAATAGAAGGAATTCTGACTCAAGTAATTACCGTTTTCTTTTTGATTATTCTTGCGTTTTTTATAAAAAAGTAATTTAAAAATACCGACATTAAAATGTCGGTATTTTTATTTATTTATATCTATTTATCTTGAGGTTGTCTGACACCTACTTCATGCAAGAAGGTTTGGAGTTCGCGATCCTGGATTGGATACACATTTCCCGGTACCATTTTGCCGGCTCTGATGTTGGCTATACGAGAGCGTCGGATTTTCTTGGCCACAATATCAAAATTTGAAAGCATTCTTCTGATTTGATTGTGATTTTCTTCGCGTAAGGTGATTTTGAAAACTCTATCATCCATTAACTCCACTTTGGCTGGCTTGGTTTTATCTTTATCAATATAGATGCCTTCGGCTATTTTGTTTATAGCTGTTGGTTTGTAGGCTTGGGTGGTTTCTACAATGTATTCACGTTCGTAATCACCGTGAAGTAATTTGTCGGTTAGACGACCATCATTGGTAACAATAACTAAACCCTCACTATCCTTATCTAATTGGTTGGCCACAAATAGACCTGTTTTTTTAACAAAGGCTGATAACTGGCTCTCGACTTCGTTAGCTGATTCATCAGGTCCCTTGTAAAAGGCAAAATAATCACTTTTAACAGTTTTGGTACCACCTAGAACCTCAACTTTATCATCCCGAAGAATCTTGTCCCCGAGCTGAGCGACGACGCCATTTATTAACACTTTCTTTTTTAAAATAAGTTCATCAGCACCACGTCTAGTTGACCAACCTTTGTGGGCTAGGTATTTATTGATACGCATTGGAAAATCATTCATTTGACTATCTTAGCTTATTTTGGTGAAAAAATAAAGCTTTTGCGTCGGTTATCAATAAAAGTGTTTTATGCTAGAATTGGCTGGTATATGGATTACACACCTTTGGTTTTGAACTATGTTGATAATTTTTCATATCTCGCCATCTTTATATTAGCTTTTTTTTCAGGTTATTTGATTCCGATTCCAGAAGAAATTATTTTAATAATTATCGGCTATCTTTGTACGCCTCTCTTGGGAATTATGAGTCTGCCAGTGGCTATAATTGTTTGCATTGTGTCACTTATTTGTAGCGATAATTTACTTTTTCATATTCTACATCATGATAATCGCTTTACTAAAAAGCTTCGAGAAAAAGTGTTTTCATTGCAATTAATGAAACATCGTAATCGAATGGAAAAACACATTGATAAAACTATTTTTTTGTCTCGATTTACACCATTTTTACGGTTTGTTGGACCGGTGTTAGCTGCTTCGATTAAAACCAATAAAAAACAGTTTTTTATTTTTAACTCTCTGGCTGTAATAATTTATACTCCGATTTTAATATTACTTGGCTATGTTTTCAGTGCTCATTTACCTTTTTTGGTACACAAGTTAGAAAGAATCCATCATTTTGTTGTAATTGGTTTTTGGGCATTTATTGGCCTTGTGATAACATTTCTAATTAATCAATATCTAAAACGGCGACTAAAAGACCATCCAGTTTTTGGGGTGCTGACTGAACATATACCAGATCTAATTCGAGGCGATAAAGAATAACGTATGTCACACTGGCTTTTACTTATTATAATGACCACCCTGATGTTGCCTGGAGCAGGCTTGGTATTTTTCCCAATATTTCCAGCCATGTTTTACATGTTGGCAATAGCACTGACGTTTGGTCTTTTTGATAAATTTCAACACTTAACTTTTGCCAACTTTGGTTTACTTTTCTTTATATTTATAATTTCTTTCTTAGTTGATTTTTTTGCCGGTTTAATTGGGGCCAAAATTTTTGGTGCTTCAAAAAAGGCTTTTTGGGGAGGGCTTGCAGGCTCTATTGTCGGACTAGTACTCATGCCACCATTTGGAGCTTTCCCAGGAATATTTATTGGCGTATTGATTGCAGAATTGTCACATTATCGCGGACACCTAAACGCTATTAAGGCCGCCACAGGCTCATTGCTAGGGGCATTTACGGGCATTATTATAAATTTTGTTTTAGCTATTATATTCTTAGCATTATTTATTATCTTTGCGTGGAACTAACAATAGGTATAAAATATAATTATACTAATTTAACTACCACACACGGTAGATGTGGAAAAAACTATGCCTAATATAAAAAGAATTTGGTTATTGCCGTTAATAATGGGACTGAGTTTGATTCTCAGCACGGTTATTGCCGTGTCGGTTTACTATGTAACTCGGACAAGTGATGATATCTTATCTGTGACTGGCTCCACCAAAGTTTCAGTAAAATCTGATTTGGCTAAATGGACCATCGATTATTCTCGAGTCGTAAGTAATAATAGTATTAAAGTTGGTTATGAACAGATGGCGAAAGATCTAGCTGTGGTCAAAGCTTATTTCAAAAAACAGGGAATTGAGGAATCTGTTTTAACTGTCTCACCAGTTTT
This sequence comes from uncultured Candidatus Saccharibacteria bacterium, assembly GCA_964583845.1. Lineage (GTDB taxonomy): Bacteria > Patescibacteriota > Minisyncoccia > Phycocordibacterales > GWA1-40-21 > JBAWVR01. The sequence continues at coordinate 595 of CAZOXG010000009.1, read as the reverse complement.
TATGGATCAGAGTTATGATTACAATAAACCGGCTGCTGAGCGCGAATTTACCTTGAGACAAACTATCGCTTTAAGTCTTAACGATGTTGAAAAAATGACCACCATAGCCAAGAACACTAAAGAAATTGTTGACGGTGGTGTCATTTTTAGCCCACGTCCCGTTGAATATTACTATACAAATTTGCCAAAGTTGAGAGTTGATTTATTGTCTGATGCGGTTAAAGACGCTAAAGATCGGGCTGTAAAGTTAACTGAAAGTACAGGACGCTCTGTTGGACCGCTTCGCAATGCTTCTTCTGGTGTTGTCCAGGTTTTACCTGAAAATTCACTAGAAATCTCCGATTACGGAACTTATGATACTTCAACTATAAATAAAGAAGTGATGATGACGGTTAGAGTGTCGTTTAGTATAAAATAATACAAAAAAACTCCCGGGCATCGGGAGTTTTTCTATGCACTACTCTTTTCTAAGAGGTGCGTGTTTAATGATATCAACCACTTCATCTAAATCGTCCGTTACATGTAGTATATTGAGGTCATCGTGAGCAACTGTTTCAAACTTGTTAATCATTAGTTTCTTAACGGTTTTTAACAG
>CAZOXG010000008.1:0-30110 GCA_964583845.1 uncultured Candidatus Saccharibacteria bacterium | reverse complement strand
CCAGAATCTGTTATAGTTACAAAGTTCGTATAGACCCCTAGGGAGCAATCCCGAGGGGAATTGGGCGTATTTACGAAATTAATTCATATTAATTTCGTCTCTGCGAGCGAAAAACGAAGCAGTCCAGACTTTAATGCTGGATTACCACGTCGGTTTTTAAGAATCAAGCTTCACTGCCAGAGTACTCATATTTTCTAACACAGGGTACTGTGAAGAAAATTTAATCGCTCGCAATGACGAAGAGTGGGTGAATAAAATAATAAAAACATTATGGAAAAAATAAAGAAAAACAAAGATGAAGTAACCAGTCGACCAAGCTATAATGCTTTGGTAAAGGCTGGTGAAGATAAAATAATCGTTCGCGGTGCGCGCACCAATAACCTCAAAAATATCACGGTAGAAATGCCGAGAGGGAAGATGGTGGCGTTTACAGGCTTGTCCGGTTCTGGCAAGTCGTCTTTGGCGTTCGATACTATCTTTGCCGAAGGTCAGCGTCGCTATGTGGAATCTTTGTCTTCCTATGCTCGTCAGTTTTTGAAACAGATGCAAAAGCCAGATGTGGACGAAATCATCGGTCTGTCTCCCGCTATCTCCATAGACCAAAAATCTCGCTCCAACAACCCTCGCTCCACCGTGGCGACTATTACCGAAATCTATGACTACCTCCGTATTCTTTATGCTCGTGTTGGTCGCCCACACTGTTTAGAATGTGGTCGCGAAATCAAAAAACTTTCCAACGAAGAAATTTTGGAATTGATTGTCAAAAATGTGACCACAGCCGACTATGCCAAAGAAAACAAGGCGGTTTTAGGTATTCCTTATAATGAAGCCCGCGTTAAAATCTTCTCTCCAGTCGTCGTTGGTCGTAAAGGTGAATACTATCAGTTACTTTATGATTTACTCGGCAAAGGTTATGAGTGGGTAAAAATTGATGGCGAGATGAAGAAACTTCGTGAGCAAATTATTTTATCAAAAACCAAGAAACACGATATCGATGTTTTGGTTGATGAATTTTTTGTGAGTGAATTCAAGCCTGCCCGACACATAGGCGGGAATAAGAAAGATTTTGGTGCGACTCGTGAGCGCCTAAGTGAAGCGGTAGAAAAAGCTATCGACGAATCCCAAGGTTTGCTAAAAATCGAAACTCCCGCTGGCGAGAAAATTATGTCGGTTAAATTCATGTGTCCTTATGATGGTTATTCCTACCCGGAAATTGAGCCACGTCTTTTCTCTTTCAACTCGCCTTATGGGGCTTGTCCGCAGTGTAATGGTCTCGGTACTAAACATATTTTTGGCGATGAACCTTGTGAAAAGTGTAAAGGTGGCCGTCTACGCGAAGAAGCCTATCATATTAAAATAGGTGGTCTTAATATTACTGACTTTGTAAATAAAAGTATTAAGGATGCCAAAGAATTTATCGATAGTATTGAACTCGATGATCGTGAAAAAGAAATTTCTAAAGTTATCGTCAAAGAAATTGATTCTCGTTTGCAGTTTATGTTAAACGTTGGTATTGAGTATTTGCAGTTGAGTCGTCGCGCTCATACTCTCTCTGGTGGTGAGGCTCAGCGTATTCGTTTGGCTAGTCAGCTTGGTTCCGGTCTTGTTGGGGCTCTGTATGTTTTAGATGAGCCGACTATTGGTTTGCATAGTCGTGATAATGACCGCTTGATCAAAACCTTGCTTCATTTGCGAGATTTGGGCAATACGATTGTGGTGGTAGAACATGATGAAGATACTATCTATTCTTCTGATTATATCGTGGATATTGGCCCGGGTGCTGGTGTACATGGTGGCAATGTAGTGGTTTCTGGTTATTTAGATAAACTTTTAACTGATAAGACAAATGAGTCTGGTTCAGTGACTTTGGACTATTTGCGTGGGGACAAACAAATTGCTACACCAAAAAAACGTCGTGATCAAACCAAAGGCGAAATCAAAATCCGTGGGGGAAATATCTTCAACATCAAAAATATGAATGTGGATATTCCGCTTGGTAAATTAGTTTGTGTTTCTGGCGTTTCCGGTTCTGGTAAGTCGTCCATGGTTTACGAACTGTTGTATAAAAATTTGCAGGGACGTTTGGATCGACGTTATCGTACCAAAGAAGTTTATAATTGTAAGGAGTTCATGGGCTCTGAATATTTGGGTCGCGCTATTTTGATTGACCAATCTCCAATTGGTCGTACTCCACGTTCTAACCCTTCTACTTATACTGGTTCATTTACTTTTATACGTGATTTGTTCGCGAGTACCGTGGAGGCGCAAGCTCGTGGTTGGAAGAGTAATCGCTTTTCTTTCAATGTGAAAGGTGGTCGTTGTGAGGCTTGCGAAGGTAATGGTGCCATTGAAGTGGAAATGCATTTCTTGCCGACTGTTTATGTGCCTTGTGATGTTTGTGGTGGTAAAAGATTTACCAAGGAAACTTTGGAGGTGAAGTATAATGGCAAGAATATTTATGATGTGCTCAAGATGACCGTAGAGGAAGCCTTGGAATTTTTTAAAGATTTTCCAGCGATTTCTGACCGTTTGAAAACTATGAATGATGTGGGCTTGGGCTATTTAGAGCTTGGTCAATCTGCGACGACTCTCTCTGGTGGTGAAGCTCAGCGTGTGAAAATTTCTGCCGAGTTGTATCGTCCGTTCCTACAAAAAACTTTGTATGTTTTGGATGAACCAACTATTGGTTTGCATTACGAAGACGTTAAAAAGTTGATTGAGATTTTGCAGATTTTGGTTGATAACGGCAATACTGTCGTGGTCATTGAACACAATCTGGACTTAATCAAATCCGCCGACTATGTCATCGATATCGGACCTGAGGGTGGTGACAGGGGAGGCCAGGTGATTGCCAAGGGAACCCCGGAGGATGTAGCTCGAAATGAAAAAAGCTATACCGGTAAATATTTAAAGAAACACTTACAAAAATAACTTACACTTTTGCACTTCTCGCCCCGAGGTAAATAATTCTGATTATTTATTTTTCGGGGTGGCTAATAATGCCAAATCATATACCGGAGCTTACCTTAAAAAACATTTGAAGAAATAGTGAATAGTATAAGTAAAAGAAAAACACAAAGCCGGGTTTCGCTCCGCGAAACCCGGCTTTGTGTTTTTTAGATTTCTGTCATTTGTAACCGATTGGCTAATATTTGTTTTATAAAATTATCCTTCAAGGTTTCAGAAACCCCTTCTGATTGAATGATGTACTTTTCTGGCTCGGTAAATACTTTTACCAAAGTTTCCACCCGGTCCTTTTTTAATTTATCATAATTCTTAATCATGTTTTCCCAATCTTCCGTCTTCAGTGTCTCTAGTAACTTTTTGGGTGAAACCCTAGCAATTTTTTTGTCACCATAGTAATTAATATAGTCAGAAACGGTATCTCCCAATGTTAAATATATGGCCGTGCGTACGTAAGGACCGTCGACTTCTTGATGAGCTAAAAATTTCTGCGCAATTTCATAAGATGAATTATCTTTATCTAATCCTCTAATTTCACTTGAAGCTATATTATTTTTTATAGGTTTAAATTCTCCTAATTCTGAAATACCTTTATCAAATATCCAACCGTTATTTTTTAATACTATATTTCCAAGCTCTACTAATATTAAACTTGGATTAATATCAAAAGAATCGGTTCTGCCAAGTGTACCGAGAGCATTTCTTAATTCAGTATTAAATTCATCCTTTGAGGAATATCCTTTAAGTAAAAGGTGTATTATCCTACTTGTGCGACCATTACCATCGCTAAAAAGGTGAACAGCATTGATTACGGCTGGCAAAAGATATTTTAAATCCTCGTTATCTATAGCCAAGCCTTCTTCGTAAGCATGACGAAGTAAATTCTCTTTATCCTCATGATTTGGAACTTCGGTTGTATCTCCTATAACGCTACCAAGACGCACGTTTTTACCATCGAAGTTTCTTTCGTGAATAGGAATATTTCTTGCAATTCCGTTGATTCTTACAAGAAAATTTGCAAACTCATTAAAATTGGGTTTCTCGATATTATTAGATAAAAGATTTTTAAAATAATCATAAGCGTCAATCTTTTCAAGAAAACTGACAATTTTTTCAGTTTGTTTGGCTCGAAGTTCTTCCTCAGATTTCACGATGTCTGTAGCTTGATTAGTGATTTGTTCTAGTTTTTCCATACGTTTTTATTATACTATAAAAATAAATTTTGAAACAATCACCATTGTTTACCTTTTTATGAATTTTTGTTTATTCAAGTGTAATAATACAAAAAACAGGTCGCGAATCTCATGGAGATTCGCGACCTGATTAGTTTAGACCAACAAGAAGAAAAGTAGACTGTAAATCCCAATGAAGATCATTCCCTCGACCATGCACACTCTGGCATGGCGCTTGTCATAGTAATCCAACACCCTAAGGATGACTTTGAAGATGAACCATCCCGCAAATAGAGCTACAAAAGCCCTATCGATCTTTTCCGGAGCTTCACACGCTGTCGGGTAGACTGCGGGCGGAGCTCTGAATAGCTCGGGGTAGAAAAGTGTGGACACTATCGCCATACCAAAACCCCAAACCATTAGGACAAGCCAGTCCATTTTGGTTGGGTTTTTTTCAGGGTCAAACCGAAAGATCTTTACGTGATCCTTGATTAATTGATCCTGAAAAATGGCCAGAACAATTAGAACGACGGGCTGAATTAAATACAATCCCGCAAGCCAAATAAAGTTGCTCATGTTTATTCCTTTCTTGCCCGAGCATTATTATGCTTTAGGGCGGTTGTTGATTTGTGAGAGTTCTTTTGCTAATATCAAACCAAATATACGATGATAAGTCAAGATTTAAAGAAACAGAATTTGCCGGACCAGCCTGGGGTTTACCTTTTTAAAAAAGGTACACAGATTCTATATATTGGTAAAGCGACCTCTTTGCGTGACCGCGTGAAGAGTTATTTTGCCAATGATTTAATTGTGACGCGTGGACCGCTTTTGGTAGATATGGTCTCACTTACAGACAAGATAGACTTTATGATTACCGACTCAGTTTTAGAAGCTTTGATATTGGAAGCGTCACTAATCAAAAAACATCAACCGAAATATAATACTAAAGAAAAGGATGATAAGAGCTATAACTATGTTGTTATTACCAAAGAGGATTTTCCTCGTGTCTTGATTGTGCGGGGTAGGGAATTGGAAAAAGTAGATTATAAAATTTTAGATAAGTTTGGACCATTTCCCCATGGTCAGCTTTTGAAAGAAGCTTTGAATATTATTCGAAAAATATTTCCTTTTAGAAGTGAGTGTAAAGTTGGTCAGGTTAGACCATGTTTTAATTATCAAATCGGTTTGTGCCCAGGTACCTGCGCTGGTCTTATTAGTAAAAAAGATTACGCCAAAAATATTCGACACTTGAGATATTTTTTGTCCGCTCAGAAAAATAAGCTATTGATTGAGTTGGAGAGCGAAATGAACAAGATGGCGAAAGCTCTAAAGTTCGAAGAGGCCGAAAAGGTAAAACGGACGATTTTTGCTTTGAAACATATTCAGGACGTGGCGTTGATAAAGAAAGAAGACAATCCTCTTTTTTCTTGTCATTCCCGCGCAGGCGGGAATCCAGGACTCGGAGAAAGTCTTAATACAAAAATCCTGGATCCCCGCATTCGCGAGGATGACAGAGGGGGAAGGGGAAAGTCAAAACAACCTTTCCGTATCGAAGCCTATGACATCGCTCACCTTGCCGGCGAAGCGGAAATTGGCGTCATGGTCGTCTCTGTGAATGGAGAATTGTCCAAAGATGATTACCGTCAATTTAACATCAAACAAAGTTCCAGAGATGATTTGAAAGCCTTGCAGGAGGTTATTTCACGACGTTTAGGTCACCTAACTTGGGGTTTACCAAATCTAATTGTCATGGATGGTGACCAAAGACAGTTAGAAGTAGCAAAGAAAGTTTTGAAAGAAAAAGGTTTTAATATAGACGTGGTGTCGGTTGTAAAAGATGAACATCATATCCCAAAAGCCATAATTGGCCGACAGGGAACTGTAAAAATACATCGAGAGGAAATATTGCGAATAAACGCTGAGGCTCACCGGTTCGCTATTACTCTACATCGCAAAAAACTTAGAAAAAACTTCTTACCAAAAGAGATATAAAAAACCGAGGTATACACCTCGGTTTTTTTTATTTAGACAATACTAACAGTTTTACAAGTTTTGATTTTAGAGTCAAAACTAGTTTTACGTTTTGAACCAAATTTAACTTTACCATCTTTAAGAGCAAAAAGAGTATGATCTTTACCTACTCCAACATTTTGACCAGCGAGAATCTTGCGACCTTGCTGACGAACGATAATTGAACCAACTTTAGCTACTTCGCCATCATGTAGTTTGACTCCCAAGTACCTTGGATTTGAGTCTCTACCGTTTTTTGTTGTACCCGCCGCTTTTTTTGTTGCCATTTATTTTTTAATATTTAAAATTGAAATAAGTCGGAATTTTTCCAGCAATTCTTCAAACTTGCTTCAGGTCCCCAGTAGGGTACATAACTCTACCAGGCCAAAAAGATATGTTATAATTGCCTTGTGAGTATAAAAGATTTTCACAAAAAAATCAAGCCCTGGGCGATCAAAAAACAACTAAACACTAGAGCCAGCTTCACTAAAACGACTTCATTTATAGAGTCAGATTTGTGGAAAGATATAGCTATAGTGGCTATTTTAGTCCTAGTTGGTTTAGCTAGTTATGGTCTAGGACGTATTTCTATCTACGAAGATAAGAAACCTAAGGTTGAAGTCAAAGACATTATTTGCCCTATTAGTGGTCAAAATGTATCTATATCCGGTAGTTTTATAAAAGGGGTAAAGACGTCCGTTTCGGAAAATACTCAAAATACTCAACTAGGTACTACTACAATTATTGCTTCAAAAAATGGAACCAAGTACCATTATTCTTGGTGTCCAGGTGCCAAACAAATAAGTGAAGCAAATAAAATTTGGTTTAATACCATCGATGAGGCACGAACAGCTGGATATACTCCAGCTAGCAATTGTCCTAATTTAAAATGATTTTTAATAAATAATTAATAAATATATGATTGTAGTTGATGTTGAAGCGACTGGAACAGATCCATACAAGCACGCTCTTTTATCAGTTGGAGCAGTTGATTTGTCGCACCCAGAAGAGCAATTTTATTCTGAGTGTCGTATGCGTGATGGTGCCCACGTTATGGATGAAGCCTTGCAAGTGAATGGTTTTACTATGGAGGATATTACTAACCCAACTAAAGAAGGCGAAGATATTTTAATTCGAGCCTTTTTGAATTGGGTTGAGGGTAGGGAAGAGCATACGACAGCCGGGCAAAATCCGTCTTTTGATAGGGATTTTCTTAAATTCGCCGCCGAGCGAGCAAAAATAAATTGGCCGATACCACATCGAACAATTGATGTTCATTCCGTTTGCTTTACCCATATGAAATTAAGAGGCATTGAGCCACCAGTTGCCAATAAACGTAGCGATTTAAATTCTACTAGAATTCAAGAATATGTCGGTATACCCGAGGAACCCCATCCACACAACGCCTTGAATGGGGCCAAAGTGGCAGCCGAGGCTCTGTCTAGATTGTTAAATAATAGAAAATTGTTACCAGAATTTGAAAAGTACCCGATACCTTGGCTTAAATAATGAAAATACCTGTGTTTTACTCAAAACAGGGGTATTTTTGTATTTATTGACAATAATAAATATATATATGCTAGTGTATGGAAGTACACAGCAGATTGCCTGCTGTTAAAACGAAAAAAGAAAAGGGAGAACGACAATGTCAAACGGGATCAAGGTCGCGCTGGGAATTGGGCGTAACCGTCAGAACTGCAAGGGTTTTGAAAAGAATTTTGCCGGAATGAGTCGCATCGTCCGGCCGATGGTCATTCGCCAGCCCCGTCCGCAACCCAAGGCGGCCATCGTGGACAGCCACGGCAACTACACCTACTGCTACTAAGAGCAAGGGGTGTCAAAAAAGAGAGTGTCAGCGCTTTAGAAGCCGGCACTCTCAATTTTTTTATGTATTTACTAAATATGCTTTTCGTGATATAAAAATGTACAGGTAAAAGTTGTACAACAGCAAATAAAAAACAAGGAGATTCCAATGGTAGATAAAAAATTTGCTTCAAGACGTTTTTGGCCAAATCATTGTTGTAAGATGCACCGACCTGAACTCGTTACGGGTTTGACTGAGTTGGATATCGCTATACACACAATGATCAGTCTGGTGATGTCTTCTGTCTGGACTGATATCATACCTACCAAACCAAGTTTTAGTGGAGAAAAGAAGAATTCCATTTTTAATTGTCATGAAATTGCTAGGGCCTGGTATCTTCATTCTAAAAAACTGAAGTACGTCGATGGTGTTGTGGGCGGTTTTGGCCAGTGTAAGGAGATTGAGGTGGAAGGACAGAAGCAACAAGAAATTGAACTGGTTTGGTGTGGTCATTCTCGGTTACTCACTCCAGACGGTGCCATTGTTGATCCGTACCCAGTTGGTGCTATTTCTTTCGGTGCTTTACTTATTCCGAATTGTGGAGACTATCGTCCGTATGGAGGAGGTCTTTATGTACCAACAGAAGGAATTGTAGATGGTAGTACTAAGCAACTCAAACCACGTAATGTGTGGCGTAGGGCCAACGTTCTTGCTGGGCTTATCGGTGAAGCACGTATTTTCACCGAAAAGTATTGGTCAGATTAGGATGTTTTGGTTTTGTTTCGGGTAGTCTTCGCAAGGAGGCTACCCGATTTTAATTACGCGCTCTTCACATTTGTGTATTTTTATGATATAAACATTTAGGATATTTTAAGTACAAACCATAAATAAAAGAAAAGAGGTATCTCATGAAAAAGTTTGTTTTTAACGGTCAGCTCTACAGCGAGTTTGATTTGGAACAACTACTTCAGCTTCAGCTGGACCGATTGCAAGAAATCTTTGAAGAATTCTACCTCAATGCTGGAGTAATCGGACGCAAGGTCTATCGTTTTCGGACAACGCGTTACAAAAACATCGTGTTGAAGAAGCTTGAAGCAAAGAAGGATCTTCTCTTTAAGGCGATTCTCAATGGTCGTCCACTGACAGTCGGAGCGGTTCCGTTTGTGGTAGTTGTGCCACCGAGCCGTTACTTTCTGAATATTGAACGCCTGTGCAAAAGCTGTAATTTCCGCGATCGTTCGCGTGAAGCGACTGGTGCCAGAGGTGCCAGCTGTGCTTATCATGTTTCCGAAAGCCTTTCGGCACGTTATGGTTATCCTCGTCTGCCATACTTTCTGGTTGATGTTAATCTTGGTTTTTGCCAAGGACATCCTAGCGATGGTAAAGCAGAACAAGTTTTCCGCGAGATGGTTGTAAAGGCTCAGGAAGACCACCGGTTTGGTTTGGACTCAATGGAGTTGTTATCGCTCGTTGCCCATACGCAGCCTTTTGTGGTGGATCCCGACTGGAGTGTTTCCGATCCGTTCTCTGAACGTGAGAAGATGAACCAGTACGAGCCGTCGGCCAGGTATCATGCGATCGGAAGTCTATACGGTCGAATGAAGACGGAGAAAGATGTCGGCTTAGCTTTGGTTAGACATCATAACTCTATCCGCCCAGTATTGCAAACCGGTGTCTACTTTCCAAGAAGTGCAGCCATCGGCACGATCTACAAAGAGTTCTACCCGACTTATCGGGAAAGAATTTAATGGGAATAATCCCTAAAACCTTAACGGACTGCACGAAAGTGTAGTCCTTTTTTAAATAATTTTTCCAAAAGTGATCAAAAAAGGGAAGCGAAAATTTATGAAAAAAGGGAGGTTGACTGTCTGTATTCAAATTTCATCACACTTTTTAAAATACTTAAAATCCAGACCATATTAAAAGGTAAAATGTCAAGTAAAAAACCCTTATTTTAAGCCATTTTCACTAGTTTGACAGGGTATCAAAGTCGTGTTATATCCTTGACAGGAAAAGTAAAAGGTGCTAATATATATAAGCAATCAGGCGTAAGCTTGATTTTGCTTTTTAGAGGGTTAAACCATAAGAAGCGGCACCAATTTTCACTCTCTTATTTATTTAAGAACTGGAAAAAGGTTTCAACTAAATTATGATAACAGAATTGACAACCACTTTATTCTTTATGTTATCAGTACTACCAAGTTTACCAAAAGAGGCTACAGCTCAAACCTTAGCTTCCTCAAGTAACCTAGTTAATACTGAAGTCAAAGAACAAGTAATTGCCACTAAGCATCCTCAGACTTTAGAAGAGTACGTTCGCGCATATTATGCCGACACTCCAATCCTCGCCGAAATCGCTCGTTGCGAATCAACCTTTAGACAGTTTGATAGTAACGGTCAACTCTTGAGAGGTAAAGTAAATAAGGATGATATCGGACTCATGCAAGTAAATGAATACTACCATGATCCTCGTGCTAAGAAATTGAATCTCGATCTACACACTATTGACGGTAACTTGGCTTATGCCAAGAGACTGTACGAAAAGGAAGGTACCGACCCTTGGATATCTTCATCACCATGTTGGGGAAAGTTTGAAAAGAAACTTTCAACTAACAAGGTTGTAAAGGTGGCTAGTAAATAATATATAAAAATATTTAAACAAAAACGACCTCGCAAGGGTCGTTTTTGTGTACCCAGATAGCCTAGGGAGGCCAGAGTCGGCTCCTAGATAGTGTGTCGCACAATATATCTTTGCGACACTATACATATTGAAATATGGCTCAAAGCATACACATGATCAACTAGCCTTAATTAATCATTATGTTTGCGTACTACATTTGATTGATCATTTGAGTTTAGATTATTTATGAAAATTTTTGATAAATTTATATTATACTTTCATCTCAATTCCCTCTACTTAGAAGTTTTTAATAATTTTTTTGTTTACTTTAATTTTGTGTATTTGATTATTTTATATTCTTTCCCGCATACTCTATATTTAAGCTTTATTGACATTGTTGAATTGTCTAAAATATGGCTCTATATAGCCATATCTTAAAAACATAATAAAATATGGCCTTGTTGGGCCATATTTTGACACGTTGTAGTGCGTTTTAAGGTGTGTTGTTTCTCTACCTTGGTAGTGTGACTGCACCTGATGAGGTAGCGGTAGTAATATTGACTAGTTGATCTCTCTTGATAAGGTTTAGTCCCGGTAGAAAGAGTTTATCCCAGACAATATCAATTACGATATTGTTCCAGATCCAACTGGCTGGACCGACAAGATATTTATCCCAGAAAGCGTGTGTGTAACCCCAAACATACCCGAAGTTACTTTGGGTGGTCTGTGACTCAACAGTTGATTTTAAATCGAAACCTAGATAACTTAGGATTAGTAAGGCAATGACAAATATTATTATCCATTTAATTATTCCGCTTTGGGGGTTTATATTAAACATATAGTTTGATTAGTTATAATTAAAGATATTATATCATAAAACAAAACATTGAAACAAAGATCTATTTCTCGTGAGATAAACCAATGCGTAGAACCTCACGAGCAATTTTTTCTGCTGCGTCGGGGTTAGAAAAAGATTTTGCTGATTCTGACATTTTGTTTAAAGCTTCTGGTTGGTCAAAGATACGATGGATCTCCTGCATTAAAACGGCACCTGATAAGTTACTTTCTTCTATAACTGTTGCAGCCCCTGATCTAGCATAGGAGTAAGCATTGTGTCTCTGGTGATCTCCGGCCGAGTTAGTTATAGGAATTACAATACTTGGCACTCCCCAATTCGCAATTTCAAAAATAGTTGATCCAGCACGAGTAATGACAAGTTTAGATACACTGGCAGCCATTGATAATGATAAATTATTTAAATAATCAAAGGCACGATAACGGTTGGCTAAAGGGTTGTTTTGCAAAACCACATTGGCAGTTTGTTTAACTTCAGTAATATTATTTTTGCCGGTTTGATGAATTATTTGAAATTTCTGAACTAGTTGAGGTAGAACTTCTAGAATGGAATCATTAATTATTTCAGATCCAAGAGAACCCCCTAATACAAGTATAGTAGGAACAAATTGGTCTAAACTTAAATATTCATTAGCATTTTTATTTTCACCAATCAAACGAATCTCGCGTCGCAAAGGATTACCAGTGTGAGCCACCACGTCTTTTCTTTTAAAGTAATTGGCCGCTTCGGGATATGAGACGGCAATACGTTTTGCAAACTTCCCAGCCCATACGTTGGCTCTTCCGGGAACACTGTCTGACTCATGAATCATTACTGGTATTCCTAAAATGCGGGCAGCCATGACAACTGGAAAACTGGCATAAGCACCTTTACTAAAAACCACATCAGGAAAAATTCCAAAAACTTTGAACAAAGAAACTACCATACCGTAGGCGGTTTTGAATAGATCAAAAAAATTTAATATTGAAAAATATCGTCGAACTTTTCCTGAAGGATTACTTACAAACTTTATGTTATTTTCAGCCAAGGCATGCGCATCATAAGGAGAGTCTGACATAAAATATAGATTGGCTGGCAGTAGTTTTTCATCCTTAACGAGACGATTTATTTCTTCGGCGATGGCAATTATTGGATAAAAATGACCACCGGATCCCCCACCTGTAAAAAGTATTTTCATATGATTATTATTTTTTTGATGTTTTAATATAACGCGATACATTCATTATTAAACCTACTTCGATAAGGTTAAAAACAATAACTGTTCCGCCCTTACTAAAGAAGGCCAAAGGTAGACCAGATAATGGCATGATGGCAATCATTGAACCTATATTCAAAAATGACTGCGTTATTATAAGTATAACAATTCCAACGGTAATAAGTCCACCAAAATTGTCAAAGGTTTTAGTGGCTATTCGAAGACCACGTAATAAGAAAAGTGTAAATAAGATAATTATGGCACTGGAACCAGCAAAGCCAAATTCTTCACTGGCCACTGAAAAAATTGCGTCGCTCGATGATTCAGGAAGGTAACGAAACTTTTGCAAGCTTTGTCCAAAACCGCGACCGGTTAACTGTCCAGAACCAACGGCTATGAGTGATTGATTTACTTGCCAGCCTGTTCCCTGTAGGTCTTTGTCAGGATTCTTAAAAACATTTATTCGATCCATAACGTATGGTTTCCACATAACTACACCCACTGAGGCAACGACACCGAGAACTATTAGGATTATTATGTCTCGCCACTTTCCTCCCGCAGAAAAATAAATCGCTAAAGATAAAATAACAATAGTTAGTGCGCCGTCCATGTCTGGTTGTAGAGCTAACATGCCGACAGTGACTCCTAAAATAGTTAAAAGTGGAAGTAGACCATACATAAATTCCCCTATTCTGTCTTTCTTTTTTGAATAGAAATAAGCTAAAAAAATCAATGTAGCTGGCTTGAGAAATTCAGCTGGTTGAAAACTAAAACCGAAAACATCTAACCAGCGACGACCCCCATTTAGAGACACTCCTAATTTTGTAAAAACCAAGGCGGTTAGAATGAGTGCAGCTCCGAAAAGCCAGGGGGCAATTTTTTTAAGTAATGGTAGGGTGTTTGAATAAAAAGCTACAATAATAGCACCTACTAGACCTATAATAAGTCCGGCGCTCTGCATCAAAATAGCTCTGGCGATGTTTATGCTATCGCTCGTGGCGTAACTCATAGAAGCGGAAATAAATACTAGAAAACCAAATGTCACTAAAAGACAAATGATTACTAAAAAAGTCTTATCTATTCCCTTTTTGCCCATATTATTTTATTTGTCCCAAGAATGCTAGGATTAAACCAAAGCCAGCAGTTATGATACTAACCACCCAATAACGCATGGTAACTTTATACGCAGGCCAACCAATTGCTTCAAAGTGATGATGTAAAGGTGCTACTAATAATATTTTCTTACCTCTTATTTTTTTTGATAAAACTTGTAGGATGACCGAAGCCGTTGTTATTAATAAGGGCAAAGCGATTATAGGTAATAATAATACACCATGACCGCCGCCTAAAGAGTCGGTCATAAACGCTACTACAGCTAAAGTGACAGTTAAAGCCATACTTCCGGTCTCGGTCATGTAAAAACGAGCTGGCGGAATATTGAACCAGAGAAAAGCTAATATGCTACCAACTAAAGCAGCACAAAAAGCGGCTAAATTAATTTGATTTTGGGAGAAGGCAATAATTCCGTAAGTTGAAAATATAATTGAGAATACACCCCCTGACAAACCATCTAGTCCATCAATAACACCACCGGAGTAAACTGCCATAACCACAATAACAAAGATTGGAATCAATAACCAACCAACAAAGACATCACCCAAAAATGGAATTCCGATTGTAGATACATCAAGTTTGGTATAAAACCACCAACCACAAAATAAACCGAGAAGACCAACTAGTAGAAGTCGTTTCTTAAGTGATAATCCTCCAGCTTTGTAATTTAAGCTTCCACGGATCTCCAAGATATCGTCAACTAATCCAACGATTGCACCAACAATTAATGCAAATAGAGGAATCCAAGTTTGACTGCGACTCAAGAAATCTAATTTACTAAAAAAAGATTGTGAAAATATTTGACCAAAAATCCATAATCCTACAATTACGATAGAAGCAGATACCCAAATAATTACCCCGCCTAACCTTGGTGTTTTAGTCTCGCGGTCTTTATGAAGTTGGTTGAATATTGGAGTACTAGAACCGTCTACTGCTACAGTTTTGGCAGATTTCTTCCACATTTCTTTTTTGTAAAGAAACTTGGTCCAAAAAGGAGTAATCAATATACCAATAATAAAGGCTAGTACGGCCGGTACTAGGACCTTTACAACGTCAAATATTTCTAAACTCTGATTAATATTCATAGGTTTTTAATTATACTTCACTAATTGTTATCTGGCAAAAGTTATTAATCGGCAACTTTTTGGTTATTAATGTACTCGGAAAAGGTAATATTTTTATCGTGTAAAATCTTGGCAGTCTGCTGACCGACATATCGATAATGCCACGGTTCAAATTTGTAGCCAGTAACATCTCTTTTGTTCTCCGGATAAGATAAAGTATAACCGTATAAGTAGGCATTATTTTCTAACCATTTGTACTCTTCAGTCTTAGCAAATTTCGTGCTAACACCCAAATAGTTGATGCTTTTAGCACTAAGATCGGCGGCCATGCCAAGTTGATGCTCAGAATAATATGGTTTGGCAATGCCCTCACTAGCGTCCTCTGGGCTAGATTGTTTGGCATAAAAATCAAACATTTCTTGTTGTTTTTCTGGTGAACGATAACCAAAATTTATACTTAAAAGAACATTGTCTTTTTTCGCCTGATTAAACATCATAATTAAATTCTGGGCCGCTAGATTGTCTAAACAAACATCACCATCAGTTTTAACTAAACCATTAAGATCAACTAAATTAGATGGGACAAAGCCGTTAGGCAATCGTTCATCTCGGCTAACAAAAGTTTCTGATAAATCTTGAGACGAGATAGTGCTAGTGGTTGATGGACAAGTGTTTGGATAGAGATCTATCTTGCCAGTATTTTCTGTAAAAGTTTGACTGTTTATTGTACTCCCGTCAAAATAGTTGTAATCAGAAAAATATATGTTATTGGTCCAGTGATAATCGTAATTCATACCACCCAGGATCCAGATTCGATTTTTGAAAACTAATACGCTAACATCTTCACGGGCGCTCCAATTGGTTATTTGTTTGGTCCAGTGAATACCGTCTTTTGTCTCCCAAACTTCCCCAGTGCTGGTATTGTTGTCATCCAAACCACTAATTATCATTAAACTACCGTTAGAAACAGCGGAAGTGTGACCTTGTTTATGACCATAAGGCGCATCTTTGTATACCAAAGACCATTTTATTCCGTCATTTGAGACCCACTCATCGCCAAAAGTTTTTACTGCTGAAGTCATACCACCGGTCAACCAAAGCTTGCCGTTAAATTCAGATATTTCCATATCCCAGCGAGGTTGCCAGCCAGCGTTGCTTGTCGCTAGTGACCAGGTATATCCATCTGTAGAAACCCAGACATCATTAAATCTTTCTTTCGACAAGTAATTTACACCACCAATCATATAATATTTGTCTTTGAAATTTATTACTTTTTGCCCCTCTCTTTCTACCCAAGGTAGTTTTGTTTTTTCTTTAGTCCAGATAATACCATCATTAGAAGTCCAAAGGCCAATATCGTAACCAACTTTTGTGTCCGGGCTGTAACCACCTAGCATAAAAAGTTTTCCCTTCACTTCAAATACGGAAGTAGAGCGTATTAAAGGAAAATTAGTATGTTCAATAGCTCGGGTCCAATTCAAGCCATCTGTAGTATTCCAGACGTCATTGAAATATATTGCCTTATCATAGTTTGGTTCACCGTTCTCTATGGCATTATTTGCGTCTAGGCCACCCAAGACCCACATTTTGTCTTTAAAAACAAAAGCAGCGTGGGAATCGCGAGCCGTCCAAACTGTTGAGGTTGTAGCATTTGAAACCCATCGTAAATTACTAAAATCAAAATTAGGTACAGAAATAGTTTTTTTGATTAGTGATTCCAATTTGTCTATATAAGAGAGTGTGTTACCTTTATCAAAAATATTTAACAAAACAAGAGTGAATACTAAAAAAACTATTATAGCAAGTACAATTCTATAATCTTTGTTATTGTAAAGACATTTTTTTATAGGTAACATATTCGATTTATTTAAATTATTTCAGACTGGTTTTTGTCAGGTGATTCAACGTTGTCTTCCGAATCTTCGACTGGAGACATTTCTGTCTCGGCATCTTTAATTGTGTCAGTATTTTCTTTATTGGTTTCTTGAAAATTATTTAACTCGGTTTTAACATTTTCAAACTCCGGCATATCTTCTATCTTTAAAACTCCTAAATATTGAAGTAATTCAAAAGTTGGTTTGTATAAGAAACTACGAGCGTCTTTTGGATTGGTAACTTTCTCTATTAGGCCTCGAATAGAAAGGTTTCTAATAATAAAGTTTGATTGAACACCACGAATATAATCTATTTCGGCACGTGAAATAGGACCCTTATAAATAATAATTGAGAGGGTTTCTAGACCAGCTTTGCCTAAATCGCGGACCAATTCTTCTTTGGTAAGCTTTTCAATAAGTGGAGAAATTTCTGATGCTGTACCTAAAGTTACCTCGTCTTCCCTTCTTACTAAGACCAAGCCACGGCCATTCAAACTACTTTCTAATAATCCCAAGCCTATGACAATGGTTTCTTCTGCTACCGTCAAAATTTCTGCCAGTTTTTTAATCTTGACTGGCTCTCCTTTCCAAAAAAGTACTGCTTCTATTTGTTGTTCTAATTTCATTTGAGTATAAATTAATTATAATGTGGAACTCCAACACTTCCCGATTCCATTTGAATATCATCGGTGCGACGTTCTTGATTGACCCTGACTACACCTTGTTTGACTAATTCTAACATGGCCAGGAAACTAACAATCACGTTTACTTTTTCTTGTTGACCAAATTTTGAGAATTCTCGAAAGCTCATTTTGAATGAAGACTGAATTCTTTTGGTCAAGTTTTCAATGGTTTCTTCTAGGCTAATTATTTTTTTTACAACTACCTTCGGTAATGATTTTTCAGGTTTAGGTAAATTACAAATGGCATTCTTTATGGCTTGATAAAAATTAGTCGCAGTCATGGATTCATCAGGAGAAAAAACTGGTTCAGCTTTTCTAGGTTGGGCTGAAAAGATAATTTTATCTCCAAATTTATCTTTGACGTGTTTTGAGAGCTCACGCATTCGCTGATATATCTTTAGTCTTAATTCTAGATTTTCTATGTCCCCTTCTTCCTCTTCAGTTAATGTTAGGTTTGGTAACAAAGATTTTGATTTTATCAAAAGTAGAGTTGAAGCAATGAGAATAAAATCAGCGCTATCAGCAATAGGAAAATTTCCCATAGTTTGTATATAGGCCACATAATCATCTGAGACTTTGGATAGAGAAATATCGTTAATGAAAAGTTTTCTCTTTTCTATAAGTGACAAAAGCAGGTCTAATGGACCCTCAAAAGATTCAGTTTTTACTTTATAAGTTGTATTGGCAATGTCAGTCATTTGTCTATGTATTTTCTCAAAAAAATGAATAAAAAGCTAGTATTAAAAAAGTTCCTAAATGGTGCAGTGACCACTAGGAACTTTTGGTTAGTTCGGCATTGATTTACCGTAATTGACCATGTTTACAGCACATACTCCTGCTCTTATGAAAGGCTTCTGTTGAAGCAATTTCACGGGCTTTGTCCAAAGTTTCTTGAGAGCCTGTAAGAAACATGAAAAATGAAATCCAGGTTCTGTACTCAGCATCTGATATCGACTCGGATGTAACTGTGTTTATGAAGTCCACTCGAACTAATTCAGTTTTTTCTTCGAGTGTAAGACTTTGGTGTCTTTTACAAACACGTTTGGTGTGTTGAAAACCAGATCGTGCCAGATTCGCAGCTGTACGTGGGTGCATACCACAATTTACACATGAAAGGTACCATTTATAACCAGGCACAATTTCGTCAGGATTGCTATTCATAACCAAGTCCTTTCTTTTGTTTAAGTGTTCTAAGGTTGTCCGAAAGCATTGTTGCACAAATTTTACTGCGTAGCAACTATAATAAAATACTATTTTAGTATTTTTGCATATTGATAATTATCAATTACCTTCCCATCTTTTTTGGCGTAGTTCTTAAGTAAACCTTCATTGATATAGCCATTCTTTTCTAGTACTTTTTTTGACCCTTCATTCCAAGGGTAAACATGGGCTGTAATTCGAGCTAGTTTATGTTTTTTGAATAAGTAATCGGTTATTAGATTAACTACTTTACTAACTATACCCATCCCCCAGTAGTCCTCTCCTACCCAGTAGCCGATGCCACCCTTAAAACCTTTTTCTATAGAAAATCCGATCATGCCAACTGGCTCTCCGTTTACCACGATAGCCAAATCGCTTGTATACCCTTGTTTTTTTCCAGCTTTGCCTACGCTAACTATGAAGGATTTCATATCTTTTTCGGTACAAGGACTAGGAAATCCATCGAACATATTTTTGGCAATGTTTTTATTGTTTGCATGCTTGGCTAATGTCTTTGCATCTTTTATTGTAGGTTGTCTTAAAATAAAACCATCTCCTTTTATTTCGTTACTTGTTTTTGTTGTTTTTTTCATATAACTATATTTTTAATAATTCCTTTAAAGGTTTGAAATTTTTATCCTTTTTAATTTCATCTTCACATAGAGTGTTATTTTTCCAGTAGATCTTATAAGCTTTACCTCCTTTTTTCGTGGAAATTATTTTATATGTATCATTAATAACTTCCATAGCGCAACAATCATCTAGCGCGATGGCTACATCATTCTTTTTCTTTATTATGCTCTCTAAGGAGTCATTTTTAGATTTTCTTTGATTGTGGTGGGGGCAATGGCCGAACTTAATAAAGTTTAAGGCAGGTACTCTAATCAAGGGGGCTGATGGATCTGTAAAACGCTTCGAATCCGAACTGCCGTATTTGAACCAGCAAATTGAGCCCGCACTCAATCCAGCAAGAACTACTCCCTTTTTATAAGCTTTTTCTAATAGTTTGTCCATGCCATATTTCTTCCAAACCTTCAGCATCATGGCTGTGTTTCCACCACCGACATAGATAATATTAGACTCCAGTACCTTCTCACTTAGTTCTTTTTTCGAATACTTATTTTTTAGTAATTCTAAAGTATCTACCTGACATTTTAATCTCTTACCAAAATGTTTTTTAACATTTTCTATGTATCCGAGTGCGTCTGAGCTGGCGGTGGAAATGAATAGTAACTTTGGATTTTTTAATCCAGTTAGTTTAATTATTTCCTTATCAATTTCAGTAGTATCTTTTTCACTACCAAGTGGTTTAGCTATTTCTCCTCCCCCAATAGCAATTATTTTTTTCATTTTTTTTATTAATAACAATTCAGGCGTTTTGCACTTTGCAAAACGCCTGAATATTTTACTTCTCTTGTTTGTTAATCTTGATGCCTAACTCACGTAATTGTTTTTCACCAACAATGCCAGGAGCGTTCATCATCAAGTCTTGGCCTTCACCGGTTTTTGCAAAAGCAATGACTTCACGAATGTTTGGCTCATTCTCTAGAAGCATCATCAAGCGGTCAAAGCCCCAAGCGATACCACCGTGTGGAGGAACTCCATACTCAAAAGCTTTTAGCATGTGACCATATTCTCTATCAATCTTCTCCTCATCAAAGCCCATGATCTCTAGAGTCTTTCTTAGAGCTTCAGGTCTGTGGTTTCGGATACTACCACCGCCTAATTCATATCCATTGAGAGCAATGTCGTATTGAGTGGTCATAATACCTTCAATGTTTGTCTTGTTCATTAAATCATTCATGGATTCTGGAGTTGGAGATGAAAAAGGATTATGGGTAAAAGTCCAACCACCATCCTCACTCTTCTCAAACATTGGGAAATCAATCACCCAACAGAAAGCTAATAGGTTCGGATCTTCTTTGTTCTCACGAATGTCCGGCTTATCATTACCATATTTCTCAATAGTCTCTTTGTAACTCATTCTTGGGAATGGAATTTGCTGAATTTTCTTTTCTGGATAAAGTTCAGTAATAAGTTTAATCAAGGCTCGTTCATTTACATCCATAACGTCTTCTCGTCTAACAAAACTCATTTCCAAGTCCATCTGAGTAAATTCTGGTTGACGATCACCACGAGAATCTTCATCACGATAGCAACGGGCAAATTGAAAGTATTTTTCCATACCAGCCGCCATTAAAAGTTGCTTGTATTGTTGTGGTGACTGAGGTAAAGCATAAAACTTACCCGGCTCAAGTCTTGACGGGACGATAAAGTCACGAGAACCTTCGGCCGTAGCGGTAGTTAGACTTGGAGTTTCAATTTCAATAAAGCCTTCATTGGTAAAGAAATTACGAACTAAGGTCATCACCTTACTGCGATTGCGAACATTCTTTTGCAGACGTGGTCGTCGCAAGTCTAGATAGCGGTACTTTAAACGCACATCTTCGCCAATTTCACGGCCATCACCACGAACGTCTATTGGTGGAGTTATTGCTTCATTCAAAACAACAACACCCAACATTTCAATTTCCACTGTTCCGTTTAATTCGTCTTTGTTTATCATTCTTTCCGGACGAGCGTTAACTTTGCCTTTGATTTCTAACACCCATTCTGGGCGAACAGTACTAGCCAATTCATGAGCCTCCTTATTGTTTGGTAGGGCTACCATCTGTACCTTGCTTGTCGAATCACGAAAATCAATGAAAATTAATTTACCGTGATCACGTCTAACATCCACCCAACCCTTGATCAAAACCTCTTGACCAACTTTTTCTTTCAGATCTTTAATTAATGTTCTTTCCATGTATTTATTGTTATTTTAAGTATTGTCATCCTCGCGAACGCGGGGATCCAGGACTTATTTTATTTTGAATAATTTAATAATTTCTTTATAGCATAACTTACATAAATGATATTTTGTGACCTTGCGGTCATTGGTTGGAGGACTTAGCAATATTGCCCCATAATCATCTAGTTCATTTTGACATCTATCGCATTTTGGTTTTATTGCCATATATTTTTTGTTTGCTAATAAAAATACCCTCGTAAAAAATTAAACTTGGGCGAACACTCCTGTGTTATAGCCGGTTTGATTTTTTACGAGGGTATTCGTTTTTTTAAACGATACGGTACCACCTCCTAAATGTTCATCAGTATGCCGATAAACCTCTTTTTTAAGCTGACGGGCTTAGGCCGTGAGGGTCTAGTTTTAGCTCGTACAAGCCAATTTCTTCCTCAAGTATGACTCCGATTGGAATCTAACGCTATGTTGCAACGTAATACCTGTAATTCAATAGTAATACATATACCATAGAGCGTAAACATTGACAAAAACGAGAAAGATACGTAGTCTGATATTAGAAAAATAGTTACAAATCAAACAGATAAGGAGTGTGAAAGATGAATGACAACGCAAAAGAAATGTTTAACAAAGGCATCGTTCTTATTACTGGAAAAACCAGTCACGAAACAGTTGGTTATCTGGAAGAAGTGCTGTCGATTATAGTTACTAAAATGACTCCACCTTATGCCGATTTAACCTTGGTGATTGCCTCCAACGGTGGAGGCTGTGTTCTTGAGATTTACGACCTCTTGAATTTGTTTCCGTGCAAGATCACTGGAATAGTGGTCGGCGTTGCTCGATCCAGTGCATCAATCGCTTTACAGGCGTGTGATGTACGTTTGGCTACACCGAACGCCCGTATTCTCATACATCACGGTTCAACTGGCGATATCAATATTGATTGCCTACTGAACAAAGAAAAGCGCAAGATCTTCCTAAAGGAGACGAAAGATCGGGCTGAACGTTTCTATGACATCTACACAAAAAGATCTAAAGTTTCCCGAGATAAAATAGTCAAACTCTGTTATGAAGATCGGGATCTGTATCCCGAAGACGCAATCAAGTTTGGCTTATTGGACGGCATTTGGAATAAACCTTTACCCATTTCCGCAACTGGAATTGATTGGAATGCCAAGTAAGATTCAAAAAGCCGCTATGGGTATTGCACCCATAGCGGTTAATTTATTTATGTAAACCAATTTGCAAATCGTATAAACGTCTGTATTCCCCGTCTTTTATTTTTAGCAGATTGTCGTGTGTGCTAGCTTCGACTATTCGGCCGTCTTTAACAACAAAAATGGTGGTAGCCTTTTTTACAGTACTCAAGCGGTGAGCAATAATAAAAGTAGTCTTACCTTCCATTAATATCTCCAGCGAATCTGTAATTAGTTTTTCCGTACTAGCATCTAAAGCGGAGGTTGGTTCATCCAAAATTAAAATCTTGGGATTTTTTAGCATAGCTCTGGCAATCGCAATTCTTTGTTTTTGGCCAACTGATAATTTAACTCCTCTTTCTCCAACGACGGTCTCAAGTCTCTTTGGTAATTTTTCAACAAAACCTGACAAGCCTGTCTTTTCCATAACTGCTAATATTTCTTCCTCAGACGTTTCGAAATTTCCATAACATATATTCTTCTTTAAAGTGTCATTAAAAAGTACGACTTCTTGAGGTACAATTCCAATATTTTTTCTTAAGAATGTTAAGTCTAATTTTTGGACTGGAATATTATCAATCGAAATGTTTCCTGATGTTGGAAAATTGTATCCAGAAATGAGATCTATAAGTGTACTTTTTCCAACACCAGACTCACCCACCAAAGCAATAACATCACCTTGTTTAATTTCAAAAGAAACATCTTTTAGTATAGGAGTGCCCTCGTCGTAATAAAAATATACATTTTTAAATGAGATGTTTCCATTAATAGTATCAGTTTGTATACGATCTTCTGGTTGATAATTTTCGGTTGGTAATCTGAGTGTTTTTTCAGTGTCAGAAATACTAACTATTCCACCTATGATATTGTGCCAGTCATAGCCAAACTCTAATAAAGGTCCAAAAGCCATTGCTGTATATGCATTAAATGCTAGTAGATCTCCGATTGAAATAGAGTTTTTGTACAATAGACCAAGTGATACACAAAAAATCGCGAATTGTGTAATCGTAATAATTGTTTTTTGGAAAAAATCTAGATTACTTCTGACTGAGTCTTTTTTAATGAAGGCTGGCATTAACCAGTCGCGGAATATTTTACTTATTCTATTTTGTTCGTATTTTTCTGTACCAAATTGTTTGATTGTTTGAGTATTGTCAAAAGCACCACTAAAATCCATCCAAGTAGTATTCATTTTATCCCAAAAATCATCCTGAAATTGTACTAGTGGCTTTACACTAAATATCATCACTATTGAAAATAGAAATAAACCAGCTAGCAAGGTAAGCATTAAGAGTGGATTGATGTAGTAGCAAACAATTAGAGCAATTACTAAGCTCAAAAGTTTTGGAAAGGTTTTGGAGATACCAATAACAAAAGTCTCGCAAATAGCACTGGCCGACATATCGAGTTTGTGAGTAAGAGCGCTGGAGTTATTATCTTTGAAAAAAGATACTGGAAACATGAGTATTCTCCCTATACCTTCAGATAAATAGTTTGTCCAAATATTATGATTTAGAACCAGAGTTCTGATGGAAACTCGCCAATCAACTAAGGAAGTAACGAGTTGAATAAGTAACCATAAGGCCAATAAAACTACAAAAACTGGAAAAGTGTAGCCCAGGAACGTATAAGTTTTACCGATAGTGATTATAGAATCAAAAAAACGTCCTGTAATATATGGAATTAAACCATTTCCAAAAGCGGAAACAATAGATAAAAACACCAAGATAATTGTTTGTTTTTTTATATCTTTTAACTTCTTTTAAAATGGTGTCATATACCACCTTTATTTTTTCACTTGTGAGTTTTTTATTTTCTTCGGTCATGATGCTTAGTTGGTTTATTCGTACTCGCTTTTTTGTTGATTATACAGTTCATTATACAACCCATTGTTTGCAACAAGTTCTTCATGAGTTCCTTCTTCTATTGTTTTACCGTGCTCCAAGACAATAATTTTGCTAGCCCGACGGATAGTGGCAAAGTTATGGGAAATCAACAGAGCGGATGTATTTTCTGGTAAAGTTTCGATATTTCTAAATATCTGTGAGGCGGACTGGGCATCTACCGCTGCCGTTGGTTCGTCTAAAACATATATACTGGCGTCTCGATAGAAGACGCGGGCCAAAGCCATTTTTTGTCTCTCGCCTTTAGATAGTTCTTGACCTCCAAATTCCACACCGATCATTGTGTCATATTTTTCATCCCAGGATTCAATAAAATTTGCGGCAGTACTTTGTTGTCCAGCTTTAATAACCTTACCTATATCTAGACTTTTACTATTATCCCCTATCGCAATTGCTTCTTTTGCCAAGTATTGAAAACCACCAAAATCTTGCATTAAAACGCTCAATTTTGACCACCACTGGTTCAAATCCAACTCCTTTAGGTTTACACCGTTAATCAAAATATCGCCAGTTGAAGGGTCGTGGATTCTCAATAGTAATCTAACGATAGTTGATTTACCGGCACCGTTGTGACCAACTAAGGCCAGTTTTTCTCCAGGATTGATTGTGAATGAAATATTGTTGAGGACTAACCCTTCTTGTTTTGGATAAGTGAAAGAGACATTTTTAAATTCAATAACGGGAGTGTCGTCCTTCGGTAATTGTTTAGGTTTGTGGCTGTGTTTGATAAAAGGTTTAGTGGAAATAAAATCTACTATATCGTTGACGTAAAGATTTCTTTCTAATTGTCTGGCAAGCTGGTTTAGTAACTCGGAGAAAGCAGAGTTGAGTGAATTAGTGGCGGTAAAAATAAATACGACAGTACCAACGGTAATTATTCCACTTAACGAACTATTGATAGCAATTGCCAAAGAAGCATAAATACCCAAGGCGGAAAGAATCTCAGCTGAGAATCTAAACCACAATCTTTTCTTTTCTAGAGACATTTGCTTGCCGGCAAATCTAGTCAAAATATCTCGCGAGCTTTCTACAAGAAAATCGTGAATTTGAAATAGTTTGGCTTCAATAAACTTAAATTTTGTAGTAATGAAAGTTCGGTTGTCGTAATATCGTCTTTGCTCTCGGGAATTTTCGGCAAAGATTCCCCAAGAACTACCGCCATAATAAACTTCTACAAAAAAGTTGGGTAAGGATGAAAATAGGGTTATAAGGAATATTCTCCAATCAATTAAAAGTATGGCAATAGAACTACCAACAAAGAGGACTAATCGTCTTAGGTTCTGTTGGCCAATATCCATAATGTTAATTATAGGGTTGGTACCGTTATTAAAAGCCCGTTGAGCAAAGTCCAAAAAAGTTGGATCCTCCATGTGGGCGATATCCAATTCACTTCTCTTCTTTAAGATATACAGGTCGACAAAATTATTAAATCTCAGATACCAGTATCTAAAATTGTAGAAAAAGAAAGCATCCATTAAAGGTAAAGCTGATTTAGCGGTAATGTAATAGGCTAAAATTGTCCAGATATTTCCAGTATCGCCTGATCTAATAAAACCAGTGATTGAGTCAACTAAAAATCCAAAAATTTTGGAAACAACCACTGGAAAAATACCCTCTAAAATAGACATTATTATAATAGTGACTAGAGCGATCGGCGTGTCGGTAAAAGACAATTTACCAAAAAACCACAGGTTCTTGAACAACCTCCTAAAATTTACCCAGCTTTTCTTTTTTGTTTCCATTTTTAATTATTTAGTACCGTATTTATTTTTGTCATTGCGAGCCGTGAAAAGCCCTGCCAGTCGTCGGGCAGGAATCCAGACTTATATGTTTACTATTAATAGACATCAACACCAACAGCTTTTCTAACAATACTCATTTTAATCTCAGCACGGGCGCGGGCCTTTTCTCCACCAGCTTTTAAAATAGATAAAACTTCGGGAATATTTTTGGCTAACTCGTTTCGACGCTCTCGAATCGGGGTGATAAAAGTTTTAACATCAGCCGCCAAAGCCTCTTTTAAAATCTTGTACTTTCCTTTGTTTTCTTCGTAAAGTTTTTTTAAATATTCCTCATCGCGGAAAAGTTTGTGAATAGCATATACATTTTTTGGTAATTCACCTGAAGAGTCGGTTACGATACTCATACAAAGTTTTTGAATTTCTTCATCTTCAGCGAAGAGCGGAATAGTATTGTTGTAACTCTTGGACATTTTTTGACCATCAATACCGGGCACTGTCTCAACGCTTTCAATAATCAAATCTTTAGGCAATTTGAATACTTCTTCCCCATTACCAAAAATTCGATTAAATTTTTCTGCGGCGTCGCGGGCGTATTCAACATGTTGTTTTTGATCCTTTCCAACTGGAACAACGTCCGCATCTTGAATTAAAATATCAGCCGCCATTAAGATTGGATAATCAAAAGTCCCAACATTGATTTCTTTGTTCTTGGCCTCGGCATCCTTGTAGGCGTGAGCTCGCATCAAGTACGGCATGGTCGTAATGGTGTTGAAGATCCAGCAAAGTTCGGTCACCTGTGGGACGTCTGACTGTTTGAAAAGACAAACTTTCTTTGGATCTAAACCAATTGCTAAATAATCCAAGGCGATGTCTATGGTGTTTTGTCTAAGTTCGGCGCCGTTTTGAACATTATTTATAGCGTGTAAGTCAGCAATAAAAACATAACTCTCGTGAGAGTCTTGATTGTCTACAAACTGCTTCATAGCGCCAAAGTAGTTGCCAAGGTGAGGTCGTCCGGTCGGTTTTACGCCAGAAAGGAGTATTTTTTTAGTTGTTGGTTTTGAGGTATTCATAGGGTATATATTAGCAAAATAATGGTTTTTAGCCAAACTTCAACTTCAGTCTTTGCGAGCCCAGCAAAGCAATCCATCTTATTCCTTGCTTTGAATTAAGATTTTTCTGATTCCTGGATTGCTTCACCAGGTCACAGATAATTTCTTGCTAGAAATTTCCGCCACCCCCGGGTCTAAAGACACTTCCATTTTCTACCATGGAGTACCATGAAGAAAATCAGGTCGCTCGGCCCGTCGGCCTCCGTCTTCGAAAGTTGGGTCCTTTATCCCAACATTCAACTTCGCAAAGACGAATCAAAAACATTTTTCTGTTAAAAAAAAATAAAACACGCCACTCGACGAAATGTCGGGGCGTGCTGTTTTTGCGTAAGTTTGACCTACACGATAATGTTCCAGATTATTTTACATTGTTCGACAAACTTTTCCCATCGAGTAGTTGCTACACTGACAGGATAGTAATTTGAGTAAAGTTCAAGTCTGGTAATATTCATACTCGGACCTTTTTCTTCCAGGCAGGCCAGAAAGGCTGTCTGAAGGTATTCGGAGACTTTTGGTAATAGATACACCGGAGTGACTACTGTAAAGCGGATTTTCTTTTCTCGTCTGTCATGATTCGAAAAGGCTTCTTCCATCACAATGGCTATCTGTCTTTTCAAACTGACGATTGGCACATTTTCGCCAACTTCTCGGAGTACGGGTGTCTGTGCTGTGATGATAAAACAGTTAGTAATGTCTATCAGGTGCTTTGCCCGGCTTTCACAGGCCATGGGTAGCGACTTCAAAATTTTTCCAGGTAAATATATGTCAGCTGGGAAAACTCGCAATACGTAAACAGTCTGTTTGTACATCGAATGTCTCCTACTAGGGTTGAGAACAGTGTTTTTCTGCTAGGATATTAACATGATTTGTATATAAGTAAAGCCCCGCCGGTCTGCTAAGGCAGACCGGCGGGGCTATCTCAATTACCCTATGCTATCTTGATAAAACTCATCTTTCCCTTCTGAATAATATCACCGGCTTTAACTACATGTTTTACATCCGTAACTGTCTCTCCATTTACCTTAACCCCATTTTGATCAAATACTCGGTAGGCTTCAGATTTACTACTTACTAGACCAGCCTCAATAATTACTGAGAGTAAGTCGTATTTAGTTGGTGTAAAAGTTTTAATGTCAGTTGGTAATTCTTTTTTGGAAAAAGTATTGCTCCAGAAAGTTTGAGCTTCTTCGGCTTCTGCTTCGGAGTGGAAGAATTTTACGATTTCAAATGCCAATTTCATCTTAATATCACGGGGATTCGTGCCAGACTTCAACTCTTCGGCATACTTGTTCACTGTCTCCATTGGAACTCTAGTCGTCTGAACGAAATACTTGATAATGTACTCATCTTTGAGAGACATAATTTTTCCAAACATGTCGTTAGGTATATCAAAAAGATTGACTGTATTACCCCAACTGGAACTCATCTTTCTACCATCTAGACCTTCAATGAGTGGAAAAGTTAAAACATCCTGAGGTTCCTGGCCATATTCCCTTTGCATATCCCGTCCAGCTAACATATTAAAACGCTGATCAGACCCACCGATTTCAACATCTGATTTGACCACGACAGAATCATAACCCTGCATCAAAGGATATAGTAATTCACGTAAAGAAACACGTTTCCCAGCTTCTAGACGCTTACTAATATTTTCTCGGGAAATAAATTCATTTACGGAAAATACTCCAGCTTGTCGTCCGATTTCTCCATAGTTCAATTTATCCAACCATTCACTATTGTAATGGGTTTCAGCTTTGGATAGATCAATAATTTTTCCAGCTTGCTCCTTGTAGTTCTTTAAATTTTTTTCAACGATTCCTTTAGTTAACATTGGACGCTCACTATCTTTATCGGAAGTGTCACCAATAATACCCGTCGAGTCGCCAATAATAAAGACGATTTGATGTCCTAGATCTTGGAAATCACGTAGTTTAAGTAATGGAATAGAACGTCCAAGATGAATGTTTGGACTGGTTGGATCAATACCAAATTTTATACGTAGCTTTTTGCCACTTAGTAACTTTTTCTCCAGCGTTTCTCGGTCAATAACTTCATCAACCCCTCGAGTGAGTAGATCTTTAACTTTAATAGCTAATTCAGATTCTTTATTCATAACTCTAAAATAATAGCATTTTATTAATATTTTGCACGTTATAGATTATTTTTAAACCATAAATCTAAACCATCGTTTTGATATCTAGGTATTATATGCAGATGAAAGTGCTCAACCGATTGTTGTGCGTCTTTTCCACTGGCGTGTAAAACATTTATGCCGGAAGCTGTGTTTTCTTTGACTATGTTCTCGGCAAGTGTTTTTGCCATTCCAGCCAGTCTTTCAAAAATATCTTTGTTTATGTCAAAAATATTCTCAAAGTGGGTTTTAGGAATTACTAAAGTGTGTCCCATAACCACTTGTTCTAAAGGTAAAAAAGCTAAAAATTCTTTGTCTTCAAACACGATTTTCGCGGGAACCTTTTTGTTAATTATTTCGCAAAATATGCAGGTCTTCATATAAAAAATATATCAGAAACTTAAATAAATATTTATATTTTTTTCTCCATGTATACCACTTCAATTATTTTTTTAAACCCGACTCTATTGAATAAGTTAATTGCCGGTCGATTATTTCTTAACACTTCTAATTTAATTCTTTTTATACCACTTTTTTGAGCAATTTTTTCAATAGCTTTAATTGTTCTTGAACCATATCCTTTACCTTGATAGGGTTTATCAATAATCATTCCTATTTTGACGCTAGTTTTGTCTTTGGATGTATACATATTAAAACAGCCAATATT